>JBDHSY010000159.1:0-6798 GCA_039808405.1 Xanthobacteraceae bacterium | reverse complement strand
CCGATCTTCGACGCCAAAGCCTTTCGCCTGACCGACGCCCAGAGCGAGATCATTGCCCGCGCCCGCCACCTCGGCGAGAGCGCGTTCGCCGCCCGCGCCGCCGGCTACGACCGCGACGCGCGCTTTCCGACCGAGAACTACCGCGACCTGCACCGTGCCGGCCTGCTCGGCATCGCGATCCCCAAAGCGCAGGGCGGGCTCGGCGCCGACTACCAGACCTATGCGCTGGCCGCCGCCGAGATCGGCCGTTATTGCGGCGCCACCGCGCTGACCTGGAACATGCACGTCTGCTCGACGCTGTGGTCGGGACCGCTCGCCGACGATCTCGACATGGATGCGGCAACCCGCGCCGAGCACGAGCGGCGCCGCGCCATCCACTATCGCCGCATCAATGAGGACGGCGCGATCTACTCGCAGCCGTTCTCCGAAGGCGGCGCGGCGGCGGCCGGCGGCGTCGCCTTCGGCACCGAGGCGCGGCCGGTCGACGGCGGCTGGATCGTCAGCGGCAAGAAGATCTTCGCCTCGCTGTCGGGCCATGCCGACTATTACGGCGTGCTGTGCACCGAGGTTGCCGAGGGCGGGAAGGCGTCGCGCCGCAACACGCTCTACCTCGCGATCCCCGCGCAGGCCGAGGGTGTGTCGGTGGTCGGCGACTGGGACCCGCTCGGCATGCGCGGCACGGTGTCGCGCACGCTGATCTTCAAGGACGTGTTCGTGCCGGAGGATGCCGCCCTGATGCCGCGCGGCGTCTACTTTCAGGCCGCGATGCGCTGGCCGCACATGTTTCTCACGCTGTCGCCGACCTATATGGGGCTGGCGCAGGCGGCCTACGACTTCACCGTCAAATATCTGCGCGGCGAGGTGCCGGGCATGCCGCCGGTCAAGCGGCGGATGTATCCGACCAAGCAGATCGCGGTCGCGCAGATGCACGTCAAGCTGGAGCAGATCAAGGCGCTGTGGTTTCAGGCGGTGACGGAGGCGTGCGCCAACCCGAGCAAGGCGCAGGTGCTGCGTGCCTATGCCGCGCAGTATTCGGTGATGGAGGGCGCCAACGAGCTGGCCACGCTGGCGATCCGCACCTGCGGCGGCCAGGCGATGCTGAAATCGCTGCCGCTGGAGCGCATCTACCGCGACAGCCGCTGCGGCTCGCTGATGCTGCCGTGGACCGCCGAACTGTGCCTCGACCGTACCGGCCGCGAGGCGCTGTACGAGGCCGGCGAGAGCGACGAATGAAGAGTTGTCATGTGCGGGCTTGACCCGCGCATCCATAGATTTGAAGAGATGGATGGCCGGATCGAGTCCGGCCATGACGTGAGTTTCTTCCCGTCAGGGCCGTATAGGGGTCGTATTCGACAGGCTTGAGATATGGACCTCTCCGACCTCATCGCGCGCAACGCGGCGTTCACGCCGGACAAGCCGGCATTGCATTTCGCCGGCGCGACGCTGAGCTATGCGGCGTTCGATGCGCGCATCGTTGCGCTGGCGAGAGCCCTGAAGGCGCATTACGGCGTGGCGCGCGGCGACCGCGTCGCCATCCTCAGCCTCAACCGGCCCGACTATCTGGTCGCGCTCTACGCCTGCGCCCGGCTGGGGGCGATGCTGGTGCCGCTCAACTGGCGGCTGGCGGTGGCCGAGCAGCGCTTCATCCTCGCCGACGCCGCGGTCAAAGTCCTGCTGCTGGAGGAGGCGTTCGCCGCGGTGCTGCCGCAACTGGCCGAAGCGCTGCCGCAGGCACAGGCCATCGGTCTCGATTTCGCCCCGCCCGGCGGCCTGTCGATCGAGACGGCGCTGACGCGTGGCGATGGCGACGGCCGCAACCCGCATGTCGATCTCGCCGCGCCGTTGCTGATCGTCTACACCTCCGGCACCACCGGGCGGCCGAAAGGCGCGGTGCTGCGCCAGGAGGCGCTATTGTGGAACGGCGTCATGAGCCAGCACATGCACGCGCTCACCTCCGACGATCACGTGCTGACCGTGCTGCCGCTATTTCATGTCGGCGGCCTCAACATCCAGACCACGCCGGCGCTGCATCACGGCGCCACGGTGACGCTGCACGCGCGCTTTGCGCCCGATGCGACGCTGGACGCCATCGCGCGCGAGCGGCCGACGCTCACCGTGCTGGTGCCGGCGACCATTCAGGCCGTGACCGAACATCCGTTGTGGACGACGACGGACCTGAGTTCGCTGAAAGCGGTGGCGACCGGCTCCAGCATCGTGCCGCCGCCCTTGATGGCGCGCATCGGCGAGCGCGGCGTGCCGGTGTTGCAGGTCTACGGCGCGACCGAGACCTGCCCGATTGCGATCTACACCCGGCTTGGCGGCGACCTGTCGCGCCCCGAATCGACCGGCCTTGCCGGCCTTGCCTGCGAGGCAAAAGTGATCGGCGAGGACGGCCGCGAGGCGCCGCCCGATGCGATCGGCGAGATCGCCGTGCGTGGTCCCAATGTGTTCTTCGAATACTGGGGCAACGCGGAGGCGACGCGCGCGGCGCTGCACGACGACGGCTGGTTTCGCACCGGCGACCTCGCCAGCCGCAGCGCCGACGGCTATTTCACGGTGCGCGACCGCAAGACCAACATGATCATTTCCGGCGGCGAGAACATCTATCCCGCCGAGGTCGAGCGCGTGCTGCTGGAGCATCCCGACGTCGCCGACGCCGGCGTGGTCGGCCGGCCCGACCCGAAATGGCAGGAGGTCGCGGTCGCCTATGTCATGCTGCGGCCGGGCTGCGCCTGCGACGCCGAGGCGCTGAAGGCGCACGTCGCGGTCCAGCTCGCGCGCTTCAAGGTGCCGCGCGAATTCGTGTTCGTCGACGAGCTGCCGCGCACCGCGCTCGGCAAGGTGCAGCATTTTGTGCTGCGCCGGGGCGCGGCGGCGCCGTGATGTATTTTAGAGTGCGTTTCGACCGGATTGAATCAGAGATGCGGCCTCTCTCTCCGGCGTCATGCCCGCGCATGTCGCGGGCATCCACGTCTTGGCGGCGGCTTCAAAAAATAAAGACGTGGATGGCCGGGACAAGCCCGGCCATGACGGTTTTCAATACGATTGGAATAGACTCCAAGTTTTTATCTCACGCGTCTTCTTAGCTCGAGCCGGTTCCCACACTCGGGTCGAGCCCGAGCGGGCTTTCTCGGGATCATGCTCTACCCGAACACGTCCTGTAACTCACCGTCGCGAATGACAACGGTGCCGTCCACGGTGATGGTGGTGCCCATCACCGGCAGGTCGAAGTGCCCCGCGGTGTAGCGGCCGGCGAACTCGTTGGCGCCGGTCGAGAACAGGAAGTTGCCGGCGACGGCGCGGATCTCCGTGCCGTTGGTGTCGCGCTGGTCGTACATCGCAAGCGCCTCGTAGCGCGCGTTCGGGTTCATGCCGAAGCCGACATGCGACACCGCGTAAGCCTCGCGGTCGCCCCAGGCGGCAAGATAGCGCCGCATCATCTCGGCGTCGGCGCCCTCGCCCTCGAGCGCGACGACGTAGTCGTCCTTGAGCGTCATCGTCACCGCCGAGGTGAGGTAGCGCTTGAAGGTGAGGTTGATGTCGCCGGCCGCCATCACCAGCCGGCCGTTGACGCTGCCGGCCTTGGGGAAGGAGACCACGATGCCGCCCGGCCAGTGCGCCAGCGTGCCCGGCTTCTCGGTCCAGCCCCAGATGCCGACCGTCGGCGCGCCGTCCATGTTGACGTCGAGGTCGGTGCCGGCCTTCGACGTCACCGTCATGCGCTTTGCCCCGCGCAGCATTTTGGCCGCCGCGCGCACGCGCTGCTCCAGCGCGGGATCGGGCACCATGCGCTCCAGCGCCTCCGGGTGCTCGTTGGAAACGACCAGGATGCGCGCGCCGCTTTTCAGGATTTCCGGCGTTTCCGGGGCGTGCATCAGCCCTTCGATGGTGCAATCGACGATGAAGCCGGCCTGCGTCAGCGCGCCGATCACGGGCTTGAGTCCGCCGATGGCTTCGCTGGCGCCGGTCGAGCGCACCGGCACCGTGTGACGGTTGCGCGGCGTCGGCACCACGAGGTGGAAGGCACGCGCGCCGAGGCGGGCCAGCGCCAGCTCGGCGAGATGCACGTTGAGGGCGCGCGACTGGGTTTCGGAGAGGATCGCGGCGGTGTCGCCGGGCTTGACCGCGCAGCGCGCGAACACCTCGCAGAAGGCGTCGATCCATTTCGCCTCGATCCGGTCGGCCAGCATAGCTTTCTCCGCACTCGCCACGATCCGGTTTGGAGCATAGGCGGCGGCGTGATATATGAAAAGGAATACTTTTAGGGTTAAAGGGACGGGCGTCGCGCATGGCCAACCGCAAGCGGGCAGACCGTGCCGGACCGGCGGCCGCGCCGCCGGTCTCGCCGGCCGCCTTTCGCGAGGCGCTGGGCCAGTTTCCCACCGGCGTCGCGATCGTCACGGCGATGACGGGCGGCCACCCGATCGGCATGACCGCCAACTCGTTCTCGTCGGTGTCGCTCGACCCGCCGCTGGTGCTGTGGAGCGTCGCGGCCTCGGCGCTGAGCCATGACGCCTTTGTCGCCGCCGACGCATTCGCGATCCATTTTCTCGGCGCCGACTATCATCATCTGGCCACCCGTTTCGCCGGGCGCGGCGTGGCCAAGTTCGACGGCGTGGCGTGCGAGCGGGGGGCGACCGGCGCGCCGCTTCTGACCGACCTTGCGCCGATCTTCGAGTGCCGGGCATGGGCGCGCTATCCCGGCGGCGACCATACGATCCTGGTCGGCGAGGTGGCGCGCATCGTCGCGCGCACCCATGAGCCGCTGCTGTTTCATTCCGGCCGGCTGCGCCGCATCGGCGCGGTCCAGCTGCCGCCGCAGCCGCCGCCACCGCCGCCGGCCTCGCCGGGGTTCGCCGGCAGCTATCTCGCTTACCTCCTCGCCCGCGCCAGCTTCATCGTCTCGGCCGAGTTTCATGCCGCGCTGCCGCAATGGGACCTGTCGGTGCCGGAATGGCGGGTGCTGGCCTGCCTGATCGACGGCGAGGGCCTGTCGGTCGGCCAGCTCGCGGCGATGGCCCTGATGAAGCAGCCGCGGATCACCAAGGTGCTCGACCGCATGGAGCGCGCCGGCCTGGTGCGCCGCCGCGTCGCGCCGGGCGATCGCCGCCGCGTCAGCGTCCATCTCACCGCGGCCGGGCGCGCCCGGGTCCGGCCGGTGCTGACGGCCGCCAGGGCGCACGAGGCCGAGTTGCTCGCCGCCTTCAGCGCGGCGGAGCGCGACACCATCAAGACCGCGCTGCATCTGCTGATCGAGCGCCACGGCAGCCGTTCGGCGTAGCGCCGCCGCCTGTTGAAGGCTCTCGCTCGACACTGGCAAGGCCGCCCGCGCGCCGCTAAAAGAAAGTCTCGTCACAGCACCCTTGCCGCTCCGCCGAAAGCCAGCCCCGTGTCGAAATCAGCCGCGCGCGCCCGCCTCCATGACATCATCCGCGACCGCTCGTTCGGGCGCGGCGAGATCACGCTCGCCTCCGGGCGCAAAAGCGACTTCTATTTCAACCTCAAGCCGACGATGCTGCACCCGGAGGGCGCGGCCCTGCTCGCGGAACTGACGCTGCACGCGCTCGAGGACGACACGTTCGACTATATCGGCGGGCTGGAAATGGGCGCGGTGCCGATCGCCGGCGCCATCGCGCAGGCGTCGTGGCTGAAGGGCCGGCCGGTGCCGGCGCTGTTCGTGCGCAAGAAGCCGAAGGAGCACGGCGCGCGGCTCGCCATCGAGGGGCTGGCCAGGGACGAAAGCCTGAGCGGCAAGCGCGTCGTCATCGTCGAGGATGTCACCACCACCGGCGGCTCGGCGCTGAAGGCGGTCGAGGCCGTGCGGCAGGCGGGCGCCGAGGTCGTCATGGTGTTCACCATGGTCGATCGCGAGGAGGGGGCGAGCGAGACTTTCGCCGGGGTCGGCATCCCGTTCCGTTCGCTGTACAAGGCAGCCGAATTCCTGCAGCCGCCGACCGAGGCGGTCTCCCGGTAACAGCCTGCCCACGGAGCGTTTCGCCATGCGCCGACGTCCCCTCTCGCTCGCGGCGCTCGCTCTGGTCGCTGCCGTTTCTCTGCCGATGCCGGCGCTGGCCGCCGAGGGGCTCGACGGCGCGGCGCTGTCGCTGTGGTGGGCGCTGCCGTTCGTCGCCATCCTGCTGTGCATCGCCACCGGCCCGCTGTTCTATCCCCACGTCTGGGAGCATCATTTCGGCAAGTTCGCGCTTGTGCTCGGCGCGCTGATCGTGGTGCCGCTCTATCTCACCCACGACGCCGGCGTCGCCACCACGACGCTGGCGCACACCGTCTTCCTCGAATACATCCCGTTCATCCTGTTGCTGCTGGCGCTGTTCACCACCGCGGGCGGCATCTATCTCGAGGGTAACCTGCACGGCGGGCCGCTGGTCAATACGGTGTTGCTCGCTATCGGTACGGTGATGGCAAGCGTGGTCGGCACCACCGGTGCCGCGATGATCATGATCCGGCCCCTGATCCGCGCCAACGATGCCCGCCGCATCAATGCCCATGTGGTGATCTTCTTCATCTTCCTTGTCGCCAATATCGGCGGCTCGCTGTCGCCGCTCGGTGATCCGCCGCTGTTTCTCGGTTTCCTCAAGGGCGTGGACTTCTTCTGGACCACGCAGCACCTGCTTTTCGAAACCATGACGGTGGCCGGCATCGTGCTTGCGGTGTTCGTGGTGCTGGATGTGGCGCTGTCGCGCTATGAGCGGGCGCAGAAGCTGGTCGCGCGGCGCGATCCGACGCCCGATGCGCCGCTCCGGCTGCATGGGAAGGTCAACTTCCTGCTGATCGGCGTGA
>JBDHSY010000158.1:0-6803 GCA_039808405.1 Xanthobacteraceae bacterium | reverse complement strand
CTATCATTCGAGTCGCGGTCCGCACAAGGCGGTCGACGGCGCGAATATGCTCGTGCAGCCCGGTGAGTTTGTTTCGGTTCTTGGACCCTCCGGCTGTGGGAAATCGACGCTCCTGAGCGTCGTGGCGGGCCTTCTGAAACCGAGTGAAGGCACGGTGTCAATCTTCGGCGAGCGTGCAAGGGGTCCACGATCGGATGTCGGGGTGGTTTTTCAGCAAGCAACCCTTCTCCCCTGGGCTACGGTGACTGAGAATATTCTTATTCCGATTAGGGCGCAGCGTCGCAACGATCGTGATTATGCCCTGCGGGCACGGGAACTGCTCGATTTGATTGGCCTAAGTAAGTTTGCCCAGCATTATCCCGGCGAGCTGTCAGGTGGGATGCAGCAACGTGTTGGTATTGCTCGCGCGCTGATTCACGATCCGAAGCTGTTGCTGATGGATGAGCCGTTTGCCGCTCTCGATGCGATGACGCGGGAGCGCATGGCGTTCGAGCTTCAGGATATCTGGATGGCGAGCGGAAAAAGTGTGCTGTTTATTACTCACAGTATTCCCGAGGCGGTGTTCCTTTCAGACCGGGTTCTGGTCATGTCGGAGTCGCCCGGCCGGTTCATTCACGAAGTGAATATTGACCTCCCTCGGCCGCGTTCCGTTGATGTCATGTCGTCAAGCGAGTACGCCGCCATTTGCGGCGATATTCGCAAGATGTTCATTCACTGAATAGGGAATCTGGAGATGTTCGAGCGTATTACCTCGATCCTCTATCCGGCCATCACCTTCGTGGTGCTGATTGCCGTCTGGCAGCTATCGATCGATCTTTTGCATGTGCCTGACTACATCCTGCCGCGGCCGATGATGGTCGTTCAAAGCCTGAAGACGGGGTATATCGATGGAGAATTCTGGCCGCATTTCCTTTTCACGTTGAGTTCGACGATTTCGGGATATCTCATCGGTTGCGGCTGCGCGATCGTGGTCGGCGCCATTCTTGCCGAATCCCGAACGTTTGAGAAGTTTGTCTATCCCTACGTCATCGCCCTACAATCGATGCCGAAGGTGGCGCTTGCTCCGCTCATCATCGTCTGGTTCGGCTACGGCTTCGCATCGAAGCTGGTGATGGTGGCGCTGATCTGCTTTTTCCCGCTGTTTGTGAACACCGTCGTCGGCATACGGCAGACCAATCCGGCGCTCATCAACATGATGCGTGCTTTCTCCGCGCCGGGTTGGTATATCTTTGTTCGTGTGAAGCTGTTCGCGGCGGCTGGCCATATCTTCGCGGGATTGCAGATTTCGATCGTGCTTAGTCTGATCGGTGCGGTCGTCGCGGAGTTTGTCGCCTCGTCGGAGGGGCTCGGTTGGCTCATTCAGGCGTCGCTCGCCAATTTCAACACGGCGCAGATGTTCGCAGCTCTCGTGAGCCTTATATTCATCGGCGTCCTTGGAACGCGGATCGTTCAGACGCTTCATAACCTCCTGGTTTTTTGGGATCGCGGCCCTAGTCGCACCGCGGCGGCGAGCTAAGCGCCGCAGGATGCTGTGGAGCCAGACATGGATATCGATGCATCTGCTCTTTCGGCGGAAGCGGCCTACAAGCTCTTGACGGGTAGCATCGTCCCGCGGCCGATCGCATGGATCACGACACTGTCCGTTAGTGGGCTGGTCAATGTAGCCCCGTTCAGCGCCTTCACCTTTCTGTCGAACAGGCCGCCAATGGTCGGCGTCAGCATCGGGCGTAAGTTAGGGGAACTCAAGGATACCGCGCGCAACATCCTGCGAACGTCGGAGTTCGTTGTAAACATCGCCACAGAATCGCTAATGGAAAAGCTCCACCAGAGCGCTGACGAGTATCCCGAGAATGTCAGCGAGGCCGAGGTGCTTACAATCGAGGTTGGCAACAGCCGTCTTGTGAAAACGCCTCGGATTGTCCGTGCGCCGATCAACATGGAATGTAAGCTTGTACAGGTGCTCGAATTCGGGAACGCTGGAAATAAGTTCTTTGTGGGGCGCGTCGAGATGTTTCGCGTAAGAGATGATCTTATCAAGGATGGAAAGATCAACACGAGCATGCTTCGTCCGATCGCTCGTCTCGGTGGCCCGAACTATGCCGGGCTTGGCGAAATTATCTCCCTACGTCCCGTTCGGGTGAGTAGAAAATGACGCTATGCTTGCGCTGCTAGGAAGCTGCCAGAAATTTTGTGCTGCCGATGGAATGCCTGCCGGCAAGAGCATGCGAACCTCACCGCGAAATGCTTATCAAATTTTCTGGCGATGAGCGAGAATGAAAGAAATATCCGCTGAGACCTCGGCGCGGAACAGTCGATAGTGGTTCAGTTGTTTGGCAGGAAAGGGATGGTCGAGATGGCAAAGGCTGCAGATTTGGAGGAATCGGTGCTGACGGAGGCGCGGGTCCAGGATTTAGGTGAAGTGAGTGGTTCCATGCAAGGTGAGCATGAGGTTATTCAGAGGCTGCGCACTCGGATGAAGGCGACAGGTTTCGATGCTCTTGTCGCCTTTTCGCAGGACAACGTAACCTATACGGCCGGCTTTCTTGTTCCGAGTCACGCGACCAATCGTTTCCGCAGGACGGTGACAGTGATTGCGGGAGATGAGTTTGCCACCCAGATCGTCGTTAACGTCGAAGAAAAGCAAGCGATAGCTCGATCCCGTTTCCGGGATGTGCGGGCCTATGATCAGTTTCGCGAAGAAGCGGTCGACTTTGTCGCCGATGCGCTGACAGAGGCCGGTGTTGCCGAAGGAAGGATCGCGATCGAGCTCGATTTCATGCCGGCGCGAGATTTCTTGCGTCTTAGTAGGTTGTTGCCACGAGCGCGGTTTGACGAATGCAAGGATCTTTATTTTCAAGCGCGGATGATCAAAACTGACGAAGAGGTACATATTCTTCGGGAAATCGGCCTCCTCACGGAGAAAGTCATTCACGAGACGCTACCTAGTATCCGCCCGGGCATGACCGAGATCGATGTCGCCCGCATTCTTGTCGATGGCATGATCTCCGGCGGGTCGACGAACTTCAAGTATCGCGTCGGTTCCGGTGTCAACAGTTCGGTCACCAATTGCGGAACTACTCACAAGAAAATCGAGGCGGGGGACATTATTCGTATCGAGGTTCTTGGCGACCTTGACAATTATCGCTCGAATGTGACCCGGACGGCCGTGGTTGGGAGGCCGACCGCCCGCCAGCGCGATATCTGGTCAAAACTGATCCGCGCGCGTGAGATCTGCAAAACGCTTCTCATGCCTGGGACGCCGGTGGCTCAACTATACCAGACCTATGTGTCCGCATGCCGGGAAGGCGGCATCGAA
The DNA here is from genome assembly GCA_039808405.1 of Xanthobacteraceae bacterium. GTDB lineage: Bacteria > Pseudomonadota > Alphaproteobacteria > Rhizobiales > Xanthobacteraceae > PRO6. The sequence goes on along the minus strand of JBDHSY010000158.1, from coordinate 3,487 downwards.
CCTACGATCAAGTTTCTCGGTCACGGCATTGGCCAGACCATCCATGAGGAGCCGTATATCACCGATACGCGCGACATCGAATTTGTGCCGAATATCACCTTTACGATGGAGCCGTTATTCATGGTTCCTGGCGAGATGGGATTTCATACGGAGGACATGTACGTCATTACGCGGAACGGATTTGACTCCATCACTGGAAATATCTCCAAAAATGACGAATTGATCGAGGTGGGCTGATCGTGACTAAGCTGACACTTGCCAGCGTCGACACCTACGTCATTTCTTTGCCGCTACGGCGTCCGCACCAATGGGCGGGGCTATCCAATCCCGGCAAGCGTGAGTACGTTGTGCTGCGTGCCCGCTTGAGTGATGGGTGCATCGGTTGGGGCGAAGCGCAGACGATCGGGACGTGGGGCGGCGACGACGGCGCGCGCTATGGCGAGACGCCGAAAGGGGCTGTTACGATCATTCACGACTGGCTGATTCCGGCGCTCAAGGATGTCGATGTAACGGAGTTGGCGTCCGTACATGGGGCGATGGATCGCGCCCTCCGCGGTTATCCTTATGCCAAGGCTGGTGTCGAGGTTGCGATCCTTGATGCGGTCGCGCGGGGACTCGGCGTTCCAGTCTACCGGCTTCTGGGCGGGCGTTGTCGCAACCGCGTTGAACTGGCGCACAGTATCGGATTGATGGATGTGCGGGACGCGACGGTGGAGGCCGCCGGCGCGGTCGAGGGCGGCATCCACACACTCAAAGTCAAGATCGGTCTTGACATAATGCGTGATGTCGAGATCGTTCGCGAGATACGGCGCGCTGTTGGCGACGCAATCAATATACGCGTTGACGGCAACCAAGGCTATCGCACCTGGCGCGAGGCGGTGATGGCGATCCGCCGGATGGAAGAATATGGCATTATTTACGCCGAACAGCCGGTCGATGGTCTCGACCAGATGGCCGAGGTGTCGGCGCGTTGCAATGTGCCGCTGATGGCCGATGAGAGTGTTTGGACCGAACGCGATGTGGTGCGCATCGCGGCCGCTAAGGCCGCGCAGTATCTATCAGTCTACTACACCAAGCCTGGCGGGTTGTGGAAGGCCAAGCGCCTTCTGACAGTCGCCGGCGCTCACCGGATGCTGTGTGACATCAACGGCTCGGGCGAGATGGGCATCGGCAACGCCGCTAATCTTCAACTCGCGGCCGTGGCTCCGGAGATTTCTTTGCCCGGCACCATACCCATTACATCCACGGCCGAAATCGAGCGTTCTAAGGTGTCCGGCCGGCGTTATCTCGACGATATCGTCAAGACGCCGCCAGTGTTCAAGGACGGTTTCCTGCACGTTCCTGAGGAGCCGGGTCTCGGCGTCGAAGTGGATGAGGCCAAGATCGAAAGGTATAGGGTGCAATCGTGACAGTGGGTCAGCTTGTGAGAACTGTGGCGATCGTTGGGGCCGGAAATGGCGGCTGCGCGGCGGCTGTCGATCTGTCGCTTCGCGATTTCGATGTTCGCCTTTATGGGCGCAGTCCGTCCACTGTCTCCCCGCTTCAGGAGCGCGGCGGAGTCGAGTATGAGGGCGTGCTGGGCGAGGGGTTTGCCCCGATTCCTCTCATCACATCCGATGTCTCCGAAGCGATGCGGGGCGCCGATGCCGTTCTCATTATGGGACCGACACAGGCCCATGAGAACATGATTGCGGTCGTCGCACCTCATCTCGAGGCGGATCAGATCCTGTTTGCCGCGCCAGGGCACACCCTGACGCTTCTTGCCAACAATTTGCGCAAGCTGGGCCACGCGCACCCGGTGACATGTGAGGCGGCGACGCTTCCTTATATCTGCCGAAAGACCGAGCCTCATCGCGTGCGCATCTCGCGGAAGTCCGGCAGGCTGCGCTTTGCAGCGTTTCCCGCCGAGCGCACTGCGGAGTTGCTCGACAGAATGCTACCGCTCTATCCGGCGCTTGTTCCTGTCGGCAGTCTGCTTGATACCGTGTTCAGTTATACGAATGCTATTCATCACCCGCCCGCATTGCTTTGCAATATTGGCCGGGTTGAGTCGACCAACGGCGATTACTGTCATTATTATGACGGGATCACGCCCTCGGTCGGCCGCATGATCGATACCCTCGACAGCGAGCGGCTGGCAGTGGCCGCTGCCCTTGGCAGCGAGGTGCCTCGTCTGTCCGAGTACTTCTTTCAGATGGGATACACCGACGAGGCTGGACATCGTGGTGGAACAGCCTACGACGTATTCCACAATAGCGAGCCGAACCGCTGGATTCGCGCTCCGCAGTCGGTCGATCATCGCTTTTTTAATGAAGACATTCCCTTCGGCCTCATCCCGCTTTCCGAATTCGGCCGGCTTGCAGGTGTGCCGACCCCGGCGAGCGATGCCGTGATCCTGCTGGCTGAAATCGTCACGGGGCGTAGTTATCGCGAGGCGGGCCTGACGCTCGAACGCATGGGCATCGATGGCCTGGATGCGGATCAGCTCAAGCTGCTCTTGCAGAAAGGCTATCAGTAATGGGTGCGCCGTTCGGTGTGAGTTTCGACGGCTTCGTGCCGGTTCGTGACGCCGTAGAGACGGCCCGCCTGGCGGAGCGCAGCGGGGCCGGTTCATTCTGGATTGCGGAGCATCTCGGCTATCGCGAATCGATCGTCACGGCGACGGCGATCGCACTCTCTACTGAACGGGCTCGTATTTTCCCGACTGCACTCAGCCCTTATCTGCGGCATCCGATGCCGACTGCTATGGCGATCGCCTCGCTTGAAGAGCTGATCCCGGGCCGCGCGGGAGTAGCGATAGGTGTCGGAAATCCGATGTTTCTGCGGGAATCCGGCGCCGAGATTGTCAAGCCCGTTGTCGCTATCCGGGATTATGTTGCTGCACTGAGGGCTTTGTTTCAGGCCGCTCCCGTTCAACAGCAGGGATCGACCTTTTCCCTGAAAGGCGCATGTCTTTCGTTTTCAATCCGGCCCTCGGCGCCGATTTACCTCGCCCCGATGGGGCCGCAGATGCTGAAGCTCTCGGGCGAGATTGCCGATGGGCTTGTTCTGTCGGCCGGCCTCAGCGTTCAATTTCTTCGCCATTCCCTTTCCGCCGCCTCCGAGGGAGCAAGGGCCATAGGCCGCGATCCACAGACGTTGCGCAAGACGGCTTATGTTTATTTTATCGCCGGTGGCGACGAACGCGAACAACGGCAGAAGATGCGACAGAAGCTCGCGTTCCTGTTTCGTAACGAGAACCTGCGTGAGAATATCCGCGCGAGCGGCCTCCCCGTCGATCACGACGGGATAGTCGCGGCCGTGGCGCGACGCGATTCCGAGGGCGCTCTTGCGCTGGTGCCAGATGAAGCGGCGGATGCCTTCGCCATTACCGGCGGCAAGGCAAATTGCGCGCGACGCATACAGGACTATATCGATGCCGGTCTTGAGGAGATCGTTCTGTCTTTCGTGGGAACGCAGGAGGATCGAACGAAAAGCCTGGATGTTC
>JBDHSY010000157.1:0-6868 GCA_039808405.1 Xanthobacteraceae bacterium | reverse complement strand
CGGCGCGCCGCCGCAAGCCCGGCGCGCACCCGCTCCGGCGTCAGCGGCAATTCGCGAAAGCGCACGCCGGTGGCGTCGAACACCGCGTTGGCGATCGCCGCCGCGCTCGGCACCGAGGCGGATTCGCCGACCCCGAGCGGCGGCTGATCGGGCCTCGGCACGATCACGACGTCGATGGCCGGCACGTCGGGAAAGGTGAGGATCGGGTAGCCGCCCCACTCGCGGCTCGCCACCGTCGCCGGCTCGAACTCCACCTCCTCCTTCAGCACGCGGCTGGTCGATTGCACGACGTTGCCGTGAATCTGATGACGCACGCCGTCCGGGTTGATGACGAGGCCGGAGTCCTGCCCGACCGTCACATGGGTCACCGCCACGTCGCCGGTCGCGACATTGACCGCGACGTCGGCGACCCAGGCCGACCACGCCGCGGCGCGGCCGGGAAACGTGCCGTGGACATAGACGGCATAGGCGAAGCCGCGGCCGCGCACGATATCGCCGTCCGGCTCGCGCGGCAGCCGGACCGGGCGCGGCGTCCACGCCGCGCGCTCCGCCACCGCTTTCACCAGCGCGGCCGCGCGCGGGTCCTTCAGATAGCGCAGGCGATATTCGACCGGATCGACCCCGGCCTCCGCCGCCATCTCGTCGATAAAACTTTCGTGCGCGAACGTGTTGGGCAACGCCGAGACGCCGCGCAGCCAGGAGGCGCGCATGATCGGCGCCATGTCGTGCACCACCACGCGCATGTTGGCGTAGTCGTAGGGCGGGACGGCGGTGCGGTCGCCCATCTGCATGACCGTCGCCTGCGAGGGAATGGTGCCGGTCAGCAGCAGCGCCAGCGTCGGCGCGGCGTTCGAGGGATAGCGCGTGGCGAAATCGTAAGCCGCGACGTTGCCGTCGGCGTCGCGCGCGCCGTTGACCTCGATCAGTTGCGCCGCGCCCTTCGGCTCCCAGACGTGTTCCTGCTCGCGGGTCAGCTGCACGCGCACCGGGCGGCCGACCGCGCGCGACAACAAGGCGGCGTCGGCGGTGACGTCGTCGGCGCAGTTGCGGCCGTAGCAGCCGGCCGCCTCCAGCCGGATCAGCTCGATGGCCGTCTCCGGCAGGCCAAGTAACTTGGCAAGGTCCGCCCGCATCCAGTGCGGGTTCTGCGTGCCCGACCACACCCGCGCGCCGTCGGCGCGCACGTCGGCGACGGCGCAGGACGGGCCGATCGAGCCGTGCAGCTGATAGGGCCACACATAAGTGCGGCGCGCCGAGGTGGCCGCGCCGGCGAGGGCGGCGGCGACGTCGCCCTTGTCGATCAGCGTGCGCGGCGTCGCGGGGTGGGCGGTGAGCGCGCTTGCGAGATCGTCGAGGTCGGGCAGCCGCGGCGTCGGCTTCCACGTCACTTTGAGCGCGTCCATCGCCTTGATGGCGTTTTCCTCGCGCTCGGCGACGACGCCGACGAAATCGCCGATCCGCACCACCGCGACCAGGCCGGGAACGTGCGCGACCGAACTTTCGTCCACCGCGATCAGGCTGGTGCCGACGACATCGCCGGCATCGAGGCCGGCATAGGGCGGGCGCACGACGCGGCCGTGCAACATGCCGGGAACGCGCACGTCGTGGACGTAGACCGCCTCGCCCGTCGCCTTGGCCGGGATATCGACGCGCGGCAGCGGCTGGCCGACGACACGGTAGCTCCCGACCGCCTTGACCGGCGCTTCCTCGTCGAGCGGCAGGCGCACGGTGTCGCCGGCGACCAGTTCGCCGAAGGAGACGCTGTGATTGTCGCGGCCGCGGACCAGCCCGTCGTCGACGGCAAGCTCGGCCACGGGCGTATCGAGCCGCGCCGCCGCGCGCTTGAGCAGAACATGACGCGCCTGCGCCGCCGCCTGGCGCAGGGGGATGGCGGTGACCTGGATGGTCTCGCTGGCAATGGTCGGCCCCTGGTCCGGGGTGCGCGCGGTATCGCCGAGCACGAGATCGATGCGCGCCGGCGCGACATCGAGTTCCTCGGCAACGATCTGGCGCAGCGCGGTCGCGATCCCTGTGCCGAGATCGACATGGCCGTTATAGGCAACGATGCGGCCATCGGCGTGGATGGCAATAAAGGTCTCGTCGGCGCCGGAGGATGCCACGCGACCGATGGACAGCGATCCCTCAGGCGGCTCAGGCGCGGACATCGTCGCTCCCGGCGTCGAGCCCGGCGGCGCGCCGCGCCGCGCGCAAAATCTCGACATGGGCGCCGCAGCGGCACAGGTTGTAGCGCAGCGTCTCGCGAAGGTCGGCGTCGGTCGGATGGGCGTTGCGCAGCAGCAGCGCCTTGACGGTCATGATCATGCCGTTGAGGCAATAGCCGCACTGTGCCGCCTGTTCGGCGATGAACGCGGCCTGCACGGCATCGGGATGCGCGCGCGAACCGAGCCCTTCGAGGGTGACGACGTGGCGGCCCGCGCAGGCCGACAGCGGCACGACGCACGAGCGCGCGGCGACGTCGTCGATCAGCACGGTGCAGGCGCCGCATTCGCCGAGCCCGCAGCCGTATTTCGGGCCGTTGAGCGCGAGATCGTTGCGCAGCACATAGAGCAGCGGCGTGTCCGGCGCCGCGGCGACCTCGTGGCTGTGTCCGTTGACGGAAAGGCGCGTTGTCGCCGGCATTCCCTGCCTGTGGTGTCGCAAAAGACGTTTCCTCGCAAAAAAGGATAACGTTTGTGTACAAACATGCAAGCCGCGACCGACGCCGTGCCGCCTTCGGTTCCGCGCCGACTTTGCCGCTTGACAAGGCGCGGCGGCGGTGGGCAACATCATTAGTATACGAATGAAGACGGCCGGCACGGAGGATGCTTTGCGTCAACGCGGCACGGCCGGTCCGGCCTCGCCCGGCAGGGAGCGGAACGGTTGGCGATGACCGACGACGGCGCGGCAAAACCCCCGGCGACCGCGGCAGGCACGGACAAGATCCGCTGCGATGCCTGTCCGGTGATGTGCTACATCAAGCCCGGCAATACCGGCGCCTGCGACCGCTACGCCAACGAGGACGGCCGGCTGGTGCGGGTCGATCCGCATGTCTTGCTGGAGCGCACGCTGTCGCAGGGCGGCGACGTGGTGCCGTTCCAGAAGGCCGGCGACTGGGACGGCAAGATCGTTCCCGACAGCGAGGTGTTCGTCACCGCGATCGGCGCCGGCACCACCTACCCCGACTACAAGCCCGCCCCCTTCATCGTGTCGTCGGAGATCGACGGCGTCGACATGGTCACGGTGGTGACCGAAGGCATCTTCAGCTACTGCGGCGTCAAGGTGAAGATCGACACCGACCGCCATCTCGGCCCCGAGACCGCCACGGTGCGCGTCGAGGGCGAGGCGGTCGGCCACGTCACCACCGGCGAATACGGCTCGCAGATGCTGTCGCTCGGCGGCGTCAACCACCTCACCGGCGGCTCGAAGAAGGAGGGCCGCGTCACCTGCGACGCGCTGATGGCGCTGTGCAACGGCGAGCCGGTCGAAATGACCATCGACGACGGCGTCACGGTGCTGGTGCAGGCCGGGCAGTCGCCGGTGGTCAACGGCGTGCGCGAGGAGCGCATGCGCGTCGGCTGCGGCTCGGCGACCATCGGCATGTTCGCCAAGCAGTGGCTCGGCAAGGTCGACGAGGTGGTGGTGGTGGACGACCACATCACCGGCGTGTTGTCGGAGCACCAGGCCGGCAAGATGCTGGACATCCCCGACACCGGCATCAAGATGAAGGGCCGGCGCTCGACGCCGGGGCGCTACTTTCAGGTCGCCGAACCCGGCACCGGCTGGGGCGGCACCAACATTTCCGATCCGCTGTCGGTGCTGGGGCCGTTCGATCCGAAAGTCGGCCGGCCGGGACTGCGCATGCTGATGGTCTCGACCACCGGCGAGCACTTTGCCTATTTTACGCTGGACGAGGCGCTGCGGCCGGTCGAGGCCGAACTGCCGGGCGAGTTGCAGCTCTCGGTCGAACGCATCCGCGAGAACTGCGAGCCGGCGCTGTGCACGGTGCTGTTCATGGGCGGCGCCGGCGGCTCGCTGCGCGCCGGCGTCACCGACAATCCGGTACGGCTGACGCGCTCGGTCAAGGACGCGCTGACCTCGGTGACCTGCGGCGGCGCCCCGGTCTATGTCTGGCCCGGCGGCGGCATCACCTTCATGGTCGACGTCACGGCTCTGCCGCAGGGCTCGTTCGGCTACGTGCCGACGCCGGCGCTGGTGGCGCCGATCGAGTTCACCCTGCGGCTCGACGACTATGCCGCGCTCGGCGGCCACATGGAGTATGTGCGCCCGCTCGCCTCGCTCAAGGACGGCCCGGAAACCCGCACCATGCTGCGTCAGCGCCGTACCCCCGCCCCGGAGAAGCCGCGATGATCTCCGTGTCCCTTCCTCCGCCCGATCCGGACAGCCATCATGCCTGACGTCGTCATCCGCAAGCGCTCAACCGTCGTCGAGGACATTTTGCACGAAGGCGGGCCGCCGGCGGCGACGCCGTACCGGCGCGGCGCGGTCCTGAGCGTGATCCGCAACCCGTTCGCCGGCCGCTATGTCGAGGACATCGCCGGCTTCATGGACGACCTCAAGCCGCTCGGGCTCGACATGGCGCGCACGCTGCTCGCCGCGCTCGGCGGCGATCCGGCCCGCATCGAGGGCTACGGCAAGGGCGCGATCGTCGGCGCCGGCGGCGAGATCGAGCACGGCGCGCTGTGGCACGTGCCCGGCGGCTACGCCATGCGCGAGATCCTCGGCGACGCCAGGGCCATCGTGCCCTCGGCCAAGAAGGTCGGCGGGCCGGGCACGCGGCTCGACGTGCCGATCACCCACATCAACGCCTCCTACGTGCGCTCGCATTTCGACGCCATGGAGGTCGGCATCACCGACGCCCCGCGCGCCGACGAAATCCTGCTGGCGCTTGTCATGACCACCGGTGCGCGGGTGCATGCCCGCGTCGGCGGCCTCAAGGCCGGCGACATCAAGGGAGAGGATGGCCTCAGATGAGCGCGACAATCCGCAAGATCGTCACCGTGGTCGAGGAAACGCGCCAGGAGGGCGGCCACGCCGTGTCGCCGCCGACGCGGCGCGCCGCCGCCATCGCCGTGATCGCCAACCCGTTCGCCGGACGCTACGTCGAGGACCTGACGCCCCTGATGGCGATCGGCGAGGAACTCGGCGGCCTGCTCGCCGAGCGTGCGGTGGCGGCGCTCGGCGTCGCAGGCGGCCGCGTCGAGAGCTACGGCAAGGCGGCCGCGGTCGGCGAGGACGGCGAACTGGAGCACGCCGCCGCAATCCTGCATCCGAAGATGGGCGCGCCGTTCCGTAAAGTGCTGACCAAGGGCGCTGCGCTGATCCCGTCGTCGAAAAAGCGCGGCGGGCTCGGCACCGTGCTCGACATTCCACTCGGACATAAGGACGCAGCCTTCGTGCGCAGCCATTTCGACGGCATGGAGGTGCAGATCAACGACGCCCCGCGCGCCGGCGAGATCATGGTCGCGGTGGCGGTCACCGACAGCGGACGGCCGCTGGCGCGCGTCGGCGGCCTCAAGGCCGGCGAGATCAAGGGCGAGGACGGCCTGCGCTGACAGGCGGCACCGCGCTCAAAAAAGAGACTGCTCCAACACTGTCCCTTGCGCTACAACCTTGCGCTACGACCTTGAGGACAGACGGAGCGCCTTGCGGGATTGCGATCCCGCCAACAGTGGAGGAGAGGAATGCTACGACGTAACGTGTTACTCGGCGCCGCGCTCGGTGCGATGCTCGCCGGGCTGGCCGGCCCGGCGCTGGCGCAGGCCGAGATCAAGATCGGCGAGATCAACAGCTATTCGGCGCTGCCGTCCTTCACCATTCCCTACCGCAACGGCTGGCAGCTCGCGCTCGACGAGATCAACGCCGCGGGCGGCGTCAACGGCAAGAAGCTCGTTGTGATCTCCAAGGACGACAGCGGCAAGCCGGCCGAGGCCGTCACCGCCGCCAACGAACTGGTGTCCAGCGAAAAGGTGGTGATGCTGACCGGCACCTTCTTCTCGCATATCGGGCTCGCGGTCAGCGACTTCGCCAAGCAGAAGAAAATCTTCTTCCTCGCCGCCGAGCCCTTGAGCGACGCGGTGACGCTGGAGAAGGGCAATCGCTACACCTTCCGCCTGCGCCCGTCGAACTACATGCAGGCGTCGATGCTGGCCGAGGAAGCCGCGAAGCTGCCGGCCAAGCGCTGGGCCACGGTGGCGCCGAACTACGAATACGGCCAGTCGGCGGTCGCGGTGTTCAAGAAGGTGCTGTCGGCCAAGCGGCCGGACATCGAATGGGTCGGCGAGCAGTGGCCGCCGCAGGGCAAGATCGACGCCGGCCCGGTGGTGCAGGCGCTGGCCGCCACCAACCCCGAGGCGATCCTCAACGTCACCTTCGGCCCGGACCTCGTCAAGTTCGTGCGCGAGGGCAACACCCGCGGCCTGTTCAAGAACCGCGCGGTGGTGAGCTTCCTGACCGGCGAGCCGGAATATCTCGATCCGCTGAAGGACGAGACGCCGGCAGGCTGGATCGTCACCGGCTATCCCTGGTACGACATCAAGACGCCCGAGCACGACAAGTTCCTGAAAGCCTACCAGGCCAAGTTCAACGACTATCCGCGGCTCGGCTCGATCGTCGGCTACGGCACCATGAAGGCGGCCGCCGCGATCCTCGCCAAGGCGGGCTCGACCGACACCGACAAGCTGATCGAGGCGGCCAAGGGCCTGAAGATGCCCTCGCCGCTCGGCGACATCACTTTCCGCGCCAGCGACCATCAGGCGACCCTCGGTGCCTATGTCGGCAAGACCGCGGTCAAGGACGGCAAGGGCGTGATGGTCGATTCGGTCTATCGCGACGGCAAGGATTTTCTGCC
>JBDHSY010000156.1:0-6886 GCA_039808405.1 Xanthobacteraceae bacterium | reverse complement strand
TAACGAGGTGGTGCAATGGGGACAGGCTATGTGCATGGACGATTCGCCCGGAGTGACCTGCGCCGGACGGTAGACCAACTCCGTTAACGAATCGGAAACCATAATCCGCGCACAACGATTGATGTCGGCGACCGGCGCGCCGCCGATGCCGCCGCCGCCGCGCGTGCCCCCGCGTTTCCGGGGCCGTACCCGGACGTCCTCTCGAACGGAGCGAAAATCGTGGTCCGCTTCGAAAACGTCGGCTTGCGCTACGGGCTCGGTGCCGAGGTGCTGCGCGACCTCACCTTCGCCATCCCGGCGCACTCCTTCCAGTTCCTGACCGGCCCGTCGGGCGCCGGCAAGACCTCGCTGTTGCGCCTCTTGTTCCTGTCGCTGCGGCCGACGCGCGGCCTCGTCAACCTGTTCGGCCGCGACGTGTCGCTGCTCGACAAGGACGGCATGGCGCGGCTGCGCAAGCGCATCGGCATCGTACTTCAGGATTTCCGCCTGCTCGACCACATGACCACCTACGAGAACGTGGCGCTGCCGTTCCGCGTCATGGGCCGCGAGGAGGCGAGCTATCGCCGCGAGGTGATCGACCTGTTGCGCTGGGTGGGTCTCGGCGAGCGCATGGACGCGCTGCCGCCGATCCTGTCCGGCGGCGAGAAGCAGCGCGCGGCGATCGCGCGCGCGGTGATCGCCCGGCCGCAGCTCCTGCTCGCCGACGAGCCGACCGGCAACGTCGATCCGACGCTGGCGCGGCGGCTGCTGCGGCTGTTCATCGAACTCAACCGCTCCGGCACCGCGGTGGTGATCGCCACCCACGACATCGCGATGATGGACCAGTACGACGCGCGGCGGCTGGTGCTGCACGAGGGACGGCTGCACATCTATGAGTAGGTCCGGCCACCAGCGCGGCCCCCTGATGGACCTCGGCGAGGCGCGGCCGCAGGTCCCGGTCAGGGCGCGCATCCAGGCGCCGATCGTGCCGCGCGGCTCGATCGCCGGCCGCGCGCTGGTCGCGGTGGTCGCGATCATGACCTACCTCGCCTCGCTGACCACCGGCGCGGTGCTGCTGGTCTACGGCGCGGCCAGCGAATGGCAGGCCGACGTCGCCAGCGAAATCACCGTGCAGGTGCGTTCGGCCGCCGGCCGCGATCTCGACCGCGACGTCGCCGCGGCAACGGCGCTCGTGCGCGCGACGCCGCACATCGTCGAGGCGCGGCCGTTGTCGGCAAGTGAGTCGGCGGCGCTGCTGGAGCCCTGGCTCGGCACCTCGCTCGCGCTCGACGACCTGCCGGTGCCGCGCATGATCGTGGTGCGCATCGCGCCCGGCAGCGCGCCCGATCTCGCCACGCTGCGCCAGAGGCTCGCGGACGCGGCGCCGAGCGCCACGGTCGACGACCATCGCGCCTGGATCGAGCGAATGCGCTCGATGACCGGCGCGACCGTGCTCGCCGGCATCGGCATTCTGATCCTGGTGGTGATCGCCACCGTCATCTCGGTATCGTTCGCCGCGCGCGGCGCGATGGCCGCCAACCGGCCGATCGTCGAGGTGCTGCACTTCGTCGGCGCCGGCGACCGCTACATCGCCGGCCGCTTCCTGCGCCACTTCCTGCGGCTCGGCCTGGAAGGCGGGGTGATCGGCGGCGGCGCCGCGATCCTCACCTTCGGCCTGTCGGAATCGATCGGAAGCTGGTTCGCCGGCACCCCGGTCGGCGACCAGTTCGCGGCCCTGCTCGGCACCTTCTCGCTGCGGCCGTCCGGCTATCTCGCGCTCGCGGCACAGGCGCTGGTGATCGCGGCGATCACCGCGCTCGCCTCGCGCCGCACGCTGTTCGCCACCCTCGACGATATCGATTGAGGCTATCGACCCGATCCGCCGGTTGAGTTTTCCTTGCAGGCGTGGTCTCTCCGCGGAAGCGGTTCTCAATTGGCCGGGATCGTGCTGTAAACTCGCCACGGAAGGAGGCTAGCCCGCTCCGTCATGACGCCGCTGCCCGATCCCCCGCATTCGACCGCCAGCCGGCCCGGCGCATCGCGCCTGCGCCGCCTCGGGCGATGGCTGGCCATTGCGGTCGGGGTGATGGGGATCGCGTTCGTCGCCGCCGGGCTGGGCTTCGTCGGCTTTCTGTCGCAACTGCGCCTCTCGGAAGAAGGGGCGCCGACGCGCGCCGACGGCATCGTCGTGCTGACGGGCGGCTCGTCGCGCGTGTCGGACGCCATCGACCTGCTGGCGCGCGGCTACGGCCAGCGGCTCCTGATCTCCGGCGTGCATCGCGCCAACAGCTTGAGCGACATCTCCCGCTCGCTGCCCGACAGCGAGGCGCTGTTGAAGTGCTGCGTCGATCTCGACCACTCCGCGGTCAATACCCGCAGCAATGCCAGCGAAACGCGACGCTGGGTGCATCAACAGAAGTTCCACTCGCTGCTGGTCGTTACCTCGAACTACCACATGCCGCGCGCCATCGTCGAACTGTCGCATGCCATGCCCGACATCACGCTGATCCCGTTCTCGGTGGTCGGCGAGAAATGGCGCGAGGAACCGTGGTGGGCGAGCGGGGCGGCGATGCGGCTTCTGCTGTCGGAATACGTCAAGTATCTTGCCGCCGAGGTGCGGGTCAGGCTCGACCGGATCGGCTTGACGGGCGAGCCCGAAACGCAGGCGCCGGCGCCGCCGGACCCGCACGAGCCGTCGCACCGCTCCACCACCGCTTCCACCAGATGACGGGACGCCGATGCCGCTGATCTTCGTCCGCTCGCTCCTGTTCAACGTGGCCTTCTACGCGCTGATGGTGGCGTGGCTGATCGTGGCGCTGCCGGCTTACGCGATGCCGCGCCGCGTCATCCTCGGCGTCGCCAAGATATGGGCGCGCCAGAACGTCTTTCTGATGCGCGCGATCTGCAACATCCGGGTCGAATACCGCGGCACCGCCAACATCCCGGACGGGCCGCTGGTGGTGGCGTGCAAGCACCAGTCGATGTTCGAGACGTTTGCGCTGGTGCCGCTGTTCGCCGATCCGCTCTACATCCTCAAGCGCGAGCTGACGCGCATCCCGTTGTTCGGCTGGTATCTTCTCAAGGCCGGCATGATCGCGGTGGACCGCAAGGCCGGCGCACGCGCCCTGATCCGGATGACGCGCGAGGCGGTGAACAAGGTGGCGTCGGGCCGCCAGCTCATCGTCTTTCCCGAAGGCACGCGCCGCCCGGTCGGCGCGGCCCCGGCCTACAAGCCCGGCATCGCGCAGATCTATGCCGACAGCGGCGCGCCGTGCATTCCGGTGGCGCTCAATTCCGGGCTGTTCTGGCCGCGCCGCACGTTCGTGCGCTATCCCGGCACGCTGGTGGTCGAGTTTCTTCCCCCCGTGCCGCCCGGGCTGGCGCGCCGCGCCTTCGTCGCGCACATCACCGCCGCGATCGAGCAGGCGACCGATGCGCTGATCGAGGAAGGCCGTGCCGAGCAGGCGCGGCTGTTCGGCGGCGTCAAAATCACGGCCGCGCAGGACGTCTGACCGGCGCGTTCGGCGATGACGTTCGTCACGCGGACGCTGTCGGGGAAATGGCGGGATCGTCGCGCAGCAGGGCGGCGAGGCGGCGCAGCCGGGCGTCGCGGATGCCGTGGTCTTCCAGCGCCGCCACCGTCGCCAGCACGTAGGCCGCGTTGGGGCCGGCGCCGCCATGGCCCTGCCGCACCAGGCGAAGCTGTTCGTCGAGCGTCAGCTGGCCGGCATATTGCGGGTGCCGGCGGTCGGCGAGGTAGACCAGCGCGCGGGCCCGGCGGCCGCCGTCGCGATCGAGCACCACCGGCCGCATCGCCTCGCGATAGACCTTCGTCACCTGCTCGCGCGCCCTGAGATAGGCGATGGTGGCTTCGCGCCGCGACGCGGCCACGCGAAACGCCACCCCCTGGCAGGCGCCGCCACGGTCGAGGCCGAGCACCAGCCCCGGCCGCTCCGGCGTGCCGCGATGAACCATGGAATAGATGCACAGCGCGCGATGCGCGCCGACCAGCCGCGCCGGCGTCTGTTCGACAAAGGCAAAGCCCGGATTCCAGATCAGCGAGCCATAGCCGAACACCCACAGATCGTCGGTGGCGTCGAAGCTCGGCGGAGGGGCGATGGCTGTCATGGCAACGAGGGGCGGATAAGGATGTTGTAAGGCCAAATCAAGATCGCTAGAGCTTTTCCGCTTCTGATGGAATCAGAAGCGGAGCTCTAGCTTATTGTTTTGACGCGTTTTCTTCACGCGAACCGGTTTCCACTTCGCTCGAAAACGCTTTGGGAGCATGATCCCGAACAGAGGAAACCGGTTTTCGGACAAGATCATGCTCGAATAAAAGGATAGCCGGCGAGCTTGATGCAACGCCGCCGACGGGAGCGATGGCCAGCATGTCGAGCGTAACACGGGGCGCGCGCGATGATCGAGGCGGCACAGCCGCAACGCAAGCGGCGGCTATGGCCGGTGTTCGTGGCGCCGGGACTGTTCCTGTTGATCGCGCTCGGCTGGAGCACGTTCTGGTTCTATGCGGCGGCACAGGTCGACGGCGTCATCGACGGCTGGCGCGCCCGCGAGGCGCAGTCCGGCCGCATCCACGGCTGCCGCCAGCAGAGCGTCGGCGGCTTTCCGTTCCGGCTCGAGGTGCGCTGCGAGGGCGCGAGCGTGGCGCTGGTGTCGCAGACGCCCGAGCAGACCTCCAGCCAGTCCGCGGCGATGCTGCGTTTCGCCGAGATCCTCGTGGTCGCCCAGGTCTATACGCCGAACCTGCTGATCGCCGAGTTCACCGCGCCCGCGACCGTGTCCGATGCCGGCCGGCCACCGCTTGCCATCGCCAGTTGGCACACCGCGCGCGCCAGCGTCGCCGGCCCGCCCGAGCGGCCCGAGCAGGTGGCGCTGGTGCTGGAGGACCCGGCGGTGGAGCGCATGGACGGCGCCAGCCAGGTGCCGGTGTTCCGGGCCAAGAGGCTGGCGCTGCACGGCCGCCCGGCGCCGGCCACGGATGCCGGCCGACCGGCAATCGAGGCCGTACTGCAGGTCGATCAGGCAACGGGGCCGGAGGTGCACCCCGCACTCGCCGCGCCGTTCGACGGCCAGCTGCGGGTGCTGCTGCACGGCCTGACGAATTTCGACCCCAAGCCGTGGCCCGAGCGCTTCCGCGAGATTCAGGCGGCGGGCGGCCGCATCGAGATCGTGCAGGCCCGGCTCCAGCAGGGCGACCTGCTGGCGGCCGCCGGCGGCTCGCTCGGGATCGCCGCCAACGGCCACCTCGCCGGCCAACTCGATCTCACCGTGGCCGGCGCCGACGCCGTGCTGCGGGCGCTCGGGCTCGATGCCGCGCTGGGACCGCTCAGCCGCCTGGTGCCGGGCGGCATCATGGCCATGCTCGGCAAGCCGGCGACGCTCGAAGGCCGCGACGCGGTGGCGCTGCCGCTGGCGTTCGAGAACGGAGGGGTGCGGCTCGGCCCGGTGACGGTGGCGCACACCGATCCGCTATTTTGACGACTTGTCCGGCGTAAGCACAGGTCCGGTCACGGCGCGCGGGGTGGCGAGACGCGAGGCCGGCCGGCCGAAGTTCGGCCGCGCCTCGTCCTGACCGAGACTGACGATGCCGCGGCGAATGGCGCGGGTGCGGGTGAAGTGCTCGAACAGCGCGTCGCCGTCGCCGCGGCGGATGGCGCGGGTCAGCTTCGAGAGGTCTTCCTGAAATTCGCCGAGCATGTCGAGCACGGCATCCTTGTTGGTGAGGAAGACGTCGCGCCACATGGTCGGATCGGACGCCGCGATGCGGGTGAAGTCGCGGAAGCCGCCGGCCGAGAACTTCAGCACCTCGGACTCCGTCACGCTGCCCAGTTCGTCGGCCGTGCCGACGATGGTGTAGGCGATCAGATGCGGCAGATGGCTGGTGATCGCCAGCACGCGGTCGTGATGCTCGGCCTCCATGGTCTCGACATTGGCGCCGAGCGCGCTCCAGAACTGCCGCAGCCGCTCGACCGCGGCAGCGTCGGTGCCCGCGGGCGGCGTCAGCACGCACCAGCGGTTGACGAACAGTTCGGCGAAGCCGGCATCGGGGCCGGAATCCTCGGTGCCGGCGACCGGATGCGCCGGCACGAAATGCACGCTCGCCGGCAGATGCGGCTGCATCGCCGCGACCACCGCGGCCTTGACCGAGCCGACATCGGAGACGATGGCGCCGGGCGCGAGATGCGCCGCGATGCTTTTCGCCACCTCGCCGCAGACGCCGACCGGAACGCAGGCGATGACCAGGTCGGCGTTTTCGACCGCCTCGGCGTTGCTCTCGGCGATGCGGTCGGCCAGCGCAATTTTGCGCGCGCGGGCGCGCACCTCGGGCGAGCGGTCGGTGGCGACGATCTCGCCGGCCACGCCCGTCGCCCTGATGCCGCGCGCGATCGAGGAGCCGATCAGCCCGAGGCCGATCAGCGCCACGCGGCGGAACAGCGGCTGGTCGAGTTCAACCATGGAGAAACTCGCGCAAGGCGGCGACGACCAGACGGTTGGCTTCCTCGGTGCCGACGGTGAGGCGCAGCGCGTGCGGCAGCTGGTAGTTCCTCACCGCGCGCAGCACCAGCCCGCGCGCGGTGAGGAAGGCATCGGCCTCCGCCGCCGTCTTGCCGGCCTCGGTCGGAAAATGGATCAGAACGAAGTTGGCGACGCTCGGCGTCACCTTGAGACCGAGCTTGCCGATTTCGTCGGTGAGCCAGGCGCGCCACGTCTCGTTGTGGGCGCGGGCATGGCTGAGAAAGCCCGTGTCCTCGATCGAAGCGGCCGCCGCCGCCATCGCCGGCGTCGACACGTTGAACGGCCCGCGGATGCGGTTGACGGCGTCGACGATGTTGGCCGGGCCGAACATCCAGCCGACGCGCAGCGCCGCCAGCCCGTGAATCTTCGAGAA
>JBDHSY010000155.1:0-6908 GCA_039808405.1 Xanthobacteraceae bacterium | reverse complement strand
GCCAGCTGCTGCGGCAGGTAGATCAGCAACAACGGCGCAACGGCGATCACCGGCGTCACCTGCAAGATTACGGCATAGGGGAAGAAGCAGTATTCCAGCCACTTCGACTGGCTGAACAGCACGGCGAGCGCCAGCCCGATCGCGGTGGCCGCGGCAAAGCCCTCGAACGTCGTCACCAGCGTGATCACGAGCGACTGCCACAGGATGGCCCAGTCCCGCACCAGCGTCGCCAGCACGAGGCCCGGGCCGGGCAGCACATAGGGCGGCAGATCGTTGAGCCGCACGATCAAATCCCACGCAACGAGGCTGGCCGCCAGCGCCGCCAGCGGCAGCACCAGCCGCGCCGGATGACGGCCGCCGATGCCCGCCGTCATCGCATCCCCTCCCGCGGCCCGTCGTCGCTTGCTTTTGCCAGCGCCGCGGACACCGCCCGGCACTGCGCGGCATAATCCGGCGAGGTGCGAAACGCCTCGCCGCGCGGCTCTGGGCCAGCGATCGCGAAGGTGGCGCTGATGCGCCCCGGCCGCGCCGTCATCACCGCTACCCGTTGCGACAGGTAGACCGACTCGAACACCGAATGGGTGACGAAGATGACGGTCTTGCGCAGGTCGCGCCACAGCGCCAGCAGGTCGTTGTTGAGGCGGAAGCGGGTGATCTCGTCGAGCGCCGCGAACGGCTCGTCGAGCAGCAGGATGTCCGGCTCGGTGACCAGCGCGCGGGCCAGCGACACCCGCATCTTCATGCCGCCGGACAGTTCGCGCGGCACCGCCTCGGTGAAGTCGGCGAGCCCGACCCGCGCCAGCATCGCCTCGACCCGGCCCATGGCGGCGCGGCGCGCCACCCCCGCCAGCCGCAGCGGCAGATAGACATTGTCGCGCACGCTCGCCCACGGCATCAGGGTCGGCTCCTGAAACACGAAGCCGACCGCGCCGGGCTGGGCGGCGCGCGCCACCTCCACGGTGCCGGTGCTCGGCGCGGCGAGGCCGGCCATCAGCCGCAGCGCCGTGGACTTGCCGCAGCCGGACGGGCCGAGCAGCGAGACGAAGGCGCCGCGCGCGATGTCGAGATCGAGCGGGCCGAGCGCCGCCACGCCGCCGTCATACACCTTTGTGACGCCACGCAGACGGACGGCCGGCCCCGCTGTCGTCACGGCTGTTTCGGCCGCAGGTTAAGCCCGACGCCCTTGTTGACGAAGCGCAGCGTATAGGCCTTGCGATAATCGATATCGGAACGGACCACGCCGGCGCGCGCCATCTTGTCGAAAAAGCTCGTCATCCGCGCGTCGCTCATGGCGCCGATGCCATTGGTCAGGCTGTCGCCGGAATCGACGATGCCGAACTCCTTCATCCGGGCGACCGAATTGGCCAGCACGTCGTCGGTCATCTCCGGGTTCAGCTTTTTGATCAGCGCATTGCCCTTGGCGTTATCCCCGTAGATGTAATTGTACCAGCCGACGATCGAGGCATCGACGAAGCGCTGCACCAGATCGGGCTTTTTGTCGATCATGTCGCGGCGGGTCTCGATCAGCGTCGAATAGGTATCGAAGCCGTAGTCGGCGAGCAGCAGCACGTCGGGCTTGAAGCCGGCCGTCTTTTCGACGGCGTATGGCTCGGAGGTGACGTAGCCCTGCATCGCGCTTTTCCTGTCGGCGATGAACGGCTGCGGGTTGAAGGTGTAAGGCTTGACCTGCGCATCGGAAAAGCCGTGCTCCGACTTCAGCCATTGCAGATAGCCGGCGATGCCTTCCTTGGAGATGAACAGCGTCAGCGGCTTCAGGTCGGCGAGCGTTTTGACCCTGGCCTCGGGGTGGGTCAGAAACACCTGCGGGTCTTTCTGGAACATCGCCGCCACCGCCACCAGCGGGGCATCGTTGGCGACCGCATCGAAGGATTGCAGGCAGTTGGCGCTCATGAAGAAGTCGAGCTTGCCGGCGGCGAGCAGGATGCGGTTGTTGGTGTTGGGGCCGCCCGGCACGATGGTGACGTCGAGGCCGTACGCCTTGTAGGTGCCGTCGGCCACCGCCTGAAAGAAGCCGCCGTGCTCGGCCTCCGCCACCCAGTTGGTGCCGAACGACACCTTGTCGAGCTTGTCCGCGGGCGGCGGCGGCGCGCTTTGCGCCTGCGCCGCCGCCAGCCCCACCGTCAGCAGTATCGCGAGCGCGCCCAGGCAGCCGGCAAGTCGCATCCGTCGTCCCCTCCCGATGAACAGCCGCAGTCCGGCACACCGCCTCATAAACCATTCCGCCGCGTCGTTGAAGGAAACGCTGCCCCCACGGGCGCAATTTGGGTACATTGCGGCGACAGGATCCTGCCCATGACCCCGCCGCCGCCATCCCGCGACTGGGCCGCGCTTTGCTGGCCCGACCTCGACCGCGACGCCGCCGCAAGCTTGATCGCGGTGCTGCCGCTCGCCGCCACCGAGCAGCATGGCCCGCATCTGCCGCTCGGCACCGATACGCTGATCGCGGAGGCCTATCTGGCGCGCGTGCGTACCCTGCTGCCGCCGGACAGCCCGGCCGTGTTCCTGCCGGTGCAGCCGGTCGGGATTTCGACCGAGCACACCGACTATCCCGGCACGCTGACGCTGCCGCCGGCGGCGGCGCTGGCGACCTGGACCGCGCTCGGCGAGGCGGTGGCGCGGGCGGGCCTGCGCAGGCTGGTGATGGTGACGAGCCACGGCGGCAACAGCGCGGCGATGCTGCTGGTGGCGCAGGAGTTGCGCGCCCGCCACCGGATGCTGGCGGTGACCACCTCATGGGCGCGGCTCAGCAGCCCGGAGGCGGCATTCGCGCCCGAGGAAATCCGCGACGGCATCCACGGCGGCGCCATCGAGACCTCGATCATGCTGGCGGCATGGCCGCAGCATGTGCGGCGCGCGGCCGTTGCCGATTTCGCTTCGGCGACGCGCGAGCACGCCTTCCGCCGGCTCTCGATCGGCCGCCCCGCACCCTATGCCTGGCAGGCGCAGGACCTGCACCCGCACGGCGCCGTCGGCGACGCTACGCTGGCGAGCGCCGACGCCGGCGAGCGCCTGGTCGACCACGGCGCGCGCGCCTTCTGCGAGTTGCTGGAGGATGTCGCGCGCTTCGATCCGGCAGACTTCGACCGGCCGCCGCGCGGCGCCTGACGACGTCCGGCAGCGGCCCACAACGGGGAGACCGACGTGAAGCTCTACGGCTACTTCCGCTCCAGCGCCGCCTATCGCGTGCGCATCGCGCTCAACCTCAAGGGCATCGCCGTCACCCACGTGCCGCGCCATCTGCGCAAGGGCGAACAGCAAGAGGCCGCCTATCGCGCGCTCAACCCGCAGGGGCTGGTGCCGGCGCTGACGCTCGACGACGGCACGACGCTGGCGCAGTCGCTGGCGATCATCGAATGGCTGGAAGAGACCCATCCGGAGCCTTCGCTGCTGCCGCGCGATCCGTTGCGGCGGGCGCGCGTGCGGGCGTTCGCGCAGGCGATCGCCTGCGACATCCACCCGGTGCAGAACCTCAAGGTGCTGAACCGGCTGCGTGAGCAGGGTTTTGCCGACGACGCAGTGACGGCATGGGCGGCGTGGATCAACGCCGACGGGCTCGCGGCGTGCGAGAAGCTGGTCGCCGGCGAGCCCGGCCCGTTCTGCTTCGGCGCGGTGCCGACGCTCGCCGACATCTGCCTCGTGCCGCAACTCGTCAATGCGCGCCGGTTCGGCGTGGATGTCGCCGCCTTTCCGCGTCTGCTCGCGGCGGAAGCCGCCGCCATGGCGTTGCCCGCCTTCGCCGACGCCGCGCCCGAGCGTCAGCCCGACGCCGAATAAGCCGAACGGAAGGTGTCGCACATGGAGCGCGCGGTCTTCATCTATTCCACCGTGCCCGACCGGACGACGGCGGAGGCCATCGGCCGCGCGCTGGTGGAGAAGCGGCTCGGGGCTTGCGTCAACATCATTCCCGGCATGGTCTCCATCTATCGCTGGCAGGATGCGGTGGAGCGCGGCGACGAAGTGGTGCTGATCGTGAAAACCCGCGCCGCGCTGACCGAGGCGGCGAGCGAGACGATCCGCACCCTGCACCCCTACGACACGCCGGTGATCGCGGTGATCCCGCTGGAGAGCGTGGACAGCCGGACGCTGGCATGGCTGCTCGACGCCACCGCCGCGCCGGAGCAGGATTAGCCCGCAGCGGCGCGCGCCCGGTCGTGGCGCCGCCCGATGGCGATGCCGAGCGCGGCCCACACGCCGGCCAGCACCGCGCCCGCCAGAGCGACGACGGCAAGGTTGGCCACCGCCGCGATCCCGGCATAGGTCCAGCCGGCCAGCGCATCGCCGCCGCGATAGACGAAGGTGTCGAGCGCGTTCTTGGCCTTGTACTTGGTCTCGGCATCGAGCGGCGCGAACAGCATCTCGCGCCCCGGCCGCACCAGCGCGTATTCGCCGACGCGCCGCACGATCATCACCGCCACCAGCACCGGGAAGGTCGCGGCCAGCGCCAGCGCCCCGAAGCCGAGCATCATCGTCAGCGGCACGGCGGCGAGCAGCACCGTGACGCCGAGCCGTTTCGCGAGCCGCCCGGTGAAGAAAATCTGGATGGCGATGGTCAGCGACTGCACGGTGGCGTCGATCGCGGCGAACACCTGCGTCTGCGCGGTGCTGTCCGGGAAGGTCGCGGCGACGATGCGCGCCTGCTCGAAATAAAGGAACGTGCTCGCCGCCGTCAAAAGCACGATGAAGCCGGCGATGGCGATCAGGTATGGCGAACGCAGGATCAGGGTGAGGCCGGCCCAGATCGAGCCGCCGATGCGCTCCGGCGACGGCGCGTCGGCGCGCGGGCCGAGCCGGTCGCGCCACCGCAGCAGATAGCGCACGCAGATGAGCGTCGACAATAGCAGCGCGGCGGACAGAGCCAGCAGCCCCGCCTCGCCGAGCGGCGCGACAAGGATGCCGGACAGCAACGGCCCGATCAGGCCGCCGAGGCTGGCGCCGGCGGCGATCTGGCCGAACAGGCGATGGCTGCGCTCCGGCTCGAACAGGTCGGCCATCAGGCTCCAGGCCATCGAGATGACGAACAGGTTCATCACCGACAGCCAGATGTAGAACGCGCGCGCGATCCAGACATTGCCTGGATCGGTGGCAAGGCTGACGGCAAAGCCGGCCATCACCAGCGCGCAGACGCTATAGAGAATCGGCAGCAGCCGGCGGCGCGGTACGTTGGCCGCGACCCAGCCGTAGAGCGGCACCACCACCAGCGTCGCAAGGAAGGTGCCGGTGAACAGCCATTGCAGGTTCTTGACGCCGCCGGCGATGCCGAAGGTCTCGCGCACCGGGCGCAGCATGAAGTAGGAGGAAAACAGCAGCACGAACAGGAGAAAACCGGCGACGACCGCCGGCACCTCGTCGCGTTCGGCCGCGATCGCCCGGCCGACCAGCGCCGCCACCGGCCGCGGCTCAGAGCGCATCGATGAACTGCTCCATGCGCTTGCGCATGGCGGCATCCGGCAAGGGTCCGCGCGCCGCGCCGAGATTGTCGTCGACATAGGCGGCGCGCGCCATGCCGGGAATGGCGATCGGCCGGCACGGATGCGAGAGCACGTACTTCAGAAACACCTGCGCCCAGCTCGTCGCGCCGATCTCGCCGGCCCAGTCCGGCAGCGGCTTGCCGCGCGTGGCGCTGAACAGCCGGTCGCGGCCGAACGGCAGGTTGATCATCACCGCGACGCCCTTGTCCTGCGCCAGCGGCAGAATGCGCGCCGCCGCGTTGCGGTTGTCGAGCGCATAGTCGATCTGGATGGTGTCGAGCGCCTCGCGCTTCATCACGTCCTCGAATGCCTCGTACTGGCTGGCGAACGAGGTGGTGATGCCGAGCGCGCGGATGCGCCCCTTGGCCTTGAGCTCGCGCAAACTCGCAAGCTGATGGGTGACGTCCCGGAGATTATGCACGGCGATCAGGTCGATCCGGTCGGTGCGCAGGTTTTGGAACGAGCGCTCGATCTGCGCGGCGCCGTCGGCCGGCGACGATGCGCCGACCTTGGTGGCGAGAAACAGCTTATCGCGCGCGCCGAGGTCGGCGATGAGTCCGCCGATCACCTGTTCGGCGCGGCCGTAGGACGGCGCAGTATCGATCACGGTGCCGCCAAGCTCGACGAAGCGCGCCAGTGTCGCGCGCAGCGGCGCGAGCGCGTCCTCGCCCTGCGGGTCGTCATAGCGGCGCGCCGTGCCGAGGCCGACCGCCGGCACGTCGATATCCGCGCCGGGGATACGGACGGTCCGCAGCGCCGCGCCCGAGGGCGCTTGCGCCAAAACCGTCGAGGCCGCGAACGGCGTGGCAGCGATGGCGGCAAGCAGACGGCGGCGGTCGATCATGGCAATGTCCTCGTCGTTGTCGGCAGGAGAAAGAGCGCACGGCGGATGGGCATGGCCCGCCACTATCTCCATGGCACGCCGGCTTCGCCAGCGGCGTTAGTGCCGCATCCGCCTCACAATGTTGTTTAGAAGGATTCTAACAGAAGCGAGGGCGCGCGCATCGCCGCCTGCGCGGCGTTGACCGCGCGATTTGGAATGAAGCTAAACTGCCGCGGGTAGCGCCTGACCGCCGGCTTGGCTACAACGCTGGTGGTCCGCCGGACAATCGGATAACCGGAACCGATCCGCCGGTCGTTCATCTTACGCCGTATGGCTATCGCTGCCGACGATCCGTCGTCGCGGTGCCATGCCTCAACGCCGACGACTTTGCATGCACGGCCGCCCCGCTCCGCAACAACGCCTTCCCGACGACGCCGACCGGTTGTGGCAACGCAATCAGCGGCGCGCGTTCTGGCTCAAGCAGTTCCTCACCTGGCACTGGATGAGCTCGGCGATCTGCCTGATCGGCATGCTGTTGTTCGCCATCACCGGCATCACTCTCAACCACGCCGGCCAGATCGAGTCCCGCCCCAGCG
>JBDHSY010000154.1:0-6958 GCA_039808405.1 Xanthobacteraceae bacterium | reverse complement strand
TGCTCGCAGGCGCGCATGTCGCGGCCGAAGCGGGTGCGCGCGACGATGTAGGTGAACACCGCGAGCAGCACCACGGTGGCGAGCACGACGACGATCTGCACGTTGGAGAGCTGCACCGCAAAACCGTCGTTCTCGTAGAGGGTGTGACCGCCGCCGATGATCGGCGGCACCGGTTTGACGCGGGCGCCTTGCGCCACTTGCGCGAAATTCGACAGCACGAACGACATGCCGATGGCCGACAGCATCGGCGCGAGGCGGAACGATTGCCGCAACGGCCGGTAGGCGATGCGCTCGACCGCCCAGCCGTAGACCGCGGTGATGGCCATCGCCACCAACAGCACCACGAACAGGATCAGCGGCACCGCGGTGAAGCCGAACGAAACCAGGATCAGGAAGGCGATCAGCGAGGTCATGCCGCCGATCATGAACACGTCGCCGTGGGCGAAGTTGATCATGCCGACGATGCCGTAGACCATCGTATAGCCGATGGCGATCAGGCCGTAGATCGAGCCGAGCACCAGCCCGTTGATCAACTGCTGCGCAAAATACTCCATCCGCCCCCCGACGTATCCTTATCCAACTCTTAACAGCGGGATTTTTCACCGGCAACGGGTGCGATGCGGCGAAAGCGCGGCGATCCGCCGCCGGTATGGGAGGCCGGCCGGGACCCGCCGGCCGGGACGAACGTTGTCCACACATCTTTCCGGCCGTTAAGGTTAACAAAGGGTTTAAATTGTCGCCTGCTGGCGATCGCGCTTTGGTGGCGGAGGCGGGCGCGCGCCGCCGGAACCCTCGAGCATGATCCCGAAAAGCGGGAACCGGTTTTCGGACAAGCTCATGCTCAAGCATAAGATCAGGACGGGCCATGATCGGAACCTGGCGGATCAGCGATTACAATGCGGTGCTGGTTGCGGCCTACCTGGTGCCGGCCTGGGTGATGAGCGCGCTGCAGATCGTGGAATCGCCGATCAGGGGCCTTTACGACCGCTCCAACATCGCTTTCGGGGTGTTTTTCGGCGATGAGATGCAACTGGCCTCGCTCGGCATGGCGCGGGCGGCGTGGGGGCTCGCGGTGGTGCGGCTGACAGTGGCGGCGTTCTTCCTGGCGTTCCTGGTGCAGGTCGCGCGGAAGAAGCGGCGCCGCAACGGCGACGGCGACGAGCCGCTGGCGATCGCGCTGACGCTCGGTGGGCTGTTCAGCTTCGCCGGCATGGTGCTGGCGGCGCGGGCCGGGGAGGGCGCGGCGCTGCGCCTGCACGCGACCGAGTCGCTCTTGCTGCTCGGGGCCGCCATCCTGGTGCTGGCGGAGCCGTGGATGCGCCCGGCGCCGGCGAGGGCGGATGCGGCGCGGCCGGCCTCTACGGCGCCAGCAGACCCAGTTCACGCATGACGGCCGACGCCTCCTTGATGGCGTGATTGGCGGCCGGCACCCCGCAATAGATCGCCTGCTGCAACAGAATTTCCTTGATGTCGTCCGGCGTGAAGCCGCCCTCGGCGAGCGCGGCGCGCACATGCATGCGGAATTCGTCCCAGTGCTGGAGCGCCATCATGGTGCCGATCACCAGTATGCGCCGGGTGCGCTCGTCGAACTGCGGCCGTGTCCAGATTTCGCCCCAGGCGTAGCGGGTGATGAGGTCGAGGAAGTCGGCGTTGAAGGCGTTCGCGCCGGCGGCGGATCTGTCCACCCAGGCGTTGCCGAGAATTTTGCGTCGGCGTGCTTCGCCGCGCTCGCGGCGTTCGTCGTCGGTCATGTCGGGCCTCGCGCGTTTCGCGCGTGTCATCCGCGCGCGTCGCAGGTAAAGGCGCGGATCACGCATTCCTTGCCGCCGTAATTGTAGCACTCGCGCAGCGCGTTGTTCTGCGCCGTGGAAATGCGCGGGCCGACCGCGTAGCCATGTGCACCGCACGGGTTGACCATGTCGACCGACAGCGCGGCACAGGCGCGCTTGATCGGGATCACCGTGCAGTGGCCGCGGCACTTGTCGCGCGCCGCCGAGATCGCCGCGCGCTCGGAGCCGTAGTCGAACGCATGGCCGTAGGCGCCGCACTTGCCGACGGCGAGCGCGCCGGCCGCTTCCGCCCCGGATCCGCCGAGCGCCAGCAGCAACGCCATGCCGCCCGCCGCGGCGACGGCGCGGCGCCAGTTTCGGGATCGTGTCACGATTATCTCCCCCAAGCCCCGTGAGTGCGCGCACTTTAGGCCGGCGAGCGTTTCGACTTGGTGAATGAAGGATGACGGCGCCGTGTCGCGGCCATTCTTTGAAGACGTGGGGCCCGCATCCCGGACGCGATGCGGCGCGCAGCGCAGCTTCGCCGATCCGGATCGTACCGGCCGCAGCGCCCGCGACGGTCCCGGCTCAGCGGCGCATCGTTTCACGCTGCGCCGCTGAGCCGGGACACTCGGTGCGAAATGGAGGCTCTACGCCCGCGCGTCGGCCAGCGCCTCGGGCGTATCGATGTCGAGAAAGGCGCTGCGGCCCTCGACGGCGACGTCGGCCACCGCCTCGCTGTTGGCGGCGATCAGGTGGCGGGCGCCGATGTCGCCTTCCAGCTTCATCAACTCCGGGAAGAAACGCCGCCCCCACAGCACCGGGTTGCCGCGCCGGCCATCGCTGACGGGCGCTGCGATGAGCTGGCCGCGCTCGGGCGCGAACGCCGCGATCAGGCGGTCGATCAGGTGGGCGTCGATCAGCGGCATGTCGCCGAGGCACACCACGGCGCCGTCGGCCTGCGCCGACGCCGCGGTGATCCCGGTCTTGACCGAGGTGGCGAGCCCTTCGGCGAAATCCGGGTTGTGG
Organism: Xanthobacteraceae bacterium; assembly: GCA_039808405.1. Lineage (GTDB taxonomy): Bacteria > Pseudomonadota > Alphaproteobacteria > Rhizobiales > Xanthobacteraceae > PRO6. The sequence continues at coordinate 4,160 of JBDHSY010000154.1, read as the reverse complement.
ACGAAGCGCACCGGCAGGTCGCCGAGCGCCGCCTCGACCTCGGCGCGCTGGTGACCGGTCACGACGACGACCTCGGCCGCCTGCGAGGCCAGCGCCTGTTCGGCGACGATGCGCACCAGCGGCCGGCCCTTGAGGTCGGCGAGCAGCTTGTTGGGGCCGCCCATGCGGGTCGAGCGGCCGGCGGCAAGGATGACGGCGGCGATGCGGTGGCCGCTCTCGACCACCGGCACGCCGCGCGGCTGCGGCCGCGTCACGATCTCCATCAACAGGCCGCCGACGCCCATCGCGGTGATGTCGGCGCGGCTGATCGGCAGCCCGGCCAGCACGCGGGTCAGCACCCAGTCGAAACCGTTTTCCTTGGGCGAGCGCGCGCAGCCCGGCGCGCCGATCACCGGCACGCCGCGCGCTTCGCCGATCAGCAACAGGTTGCCGGGGTCGACCGGCATGCCGAAGTGGTCGATGCGGCCGCCGACCGCCTCGATGGCGGCGGGAATGACGTCGCGGCGGTCGGCGATGGCGGAGGCGCCGAACACCAGCACCAGTTCGGCGCCGCGGTCGAGCATGTCGCGGATCGCCGGGGCGAGCGCGGCGCCGTCGTGCGGCACGCAGGCCTCGGCGATGATGGCGGCGGCGGCCGGCGCGAGCCGCGCCTGCGTGACGCGAATGGTCTTCTCGATCACCTTCTGCGCAAGGCCCGGCAGCAGCGTCGAGACCACGCCGACGCGCTTGATGACATAGGGCGCGACGCGGATCGTCGCGGCCGATGTCGCGGCCGCCGCCGCCTCGCACAGGCTGGCCGCGATGCCGAACGGGATGATCTTGACGGTGCCGATCATCTCGCCGGCGACCACCGGCTTGAACGCGGCCAGCGTGGCCAGCGTGATCGCCTCGTCGATCAGGTTGACGCGGTCGACGCCTGCGCGGTCCACCACCAGCACGCCGGCGCGCTGCGCGAACAGGTTGGCGCGACCGGTGAACGGCCGCTCGACGCTGACGCCGTCGCCGGCGACCGCCCTGGCGATGCGCCCGGCGGCGACGTCCTCCGAGATCTCGTCGGCCTCGAGCCGCGCCACCACCACCTCGCCGACGCCGGCGGCGACCAGCGCCTGCGCCTCGGCGGGGCCCACCGTCGTGCCCTTGCGCAGCACGAAATCGCCCTGCCGGATGGTGTGGACCGTGACGCCGCCGATGGCGTCGTGCGGCGCGGCCGGACCGAATTTCATGCCGTCCTCGTCATGCCGCTTTGGCTTCCGCCTTGCGCAGCCGCAGCGCCGCGGTGATCTGCCCCATGATCGCCACCGCGATCTCGGCCGGCGACACCGCGCCGATGTCGAGCCCGATCGGCGCATGGATCGCGGCGATCTGCGCCTCCGGGATGCCGGCGGCGCGCAGCCGCTCGACGCGCTTGCCGTGGGTTTTGCGCGAGCCGAGCGCGCCGATGTAGAAGCAGCCGCGCGACAGCGCGTGCGTCAGCGCCGGGTCGTCGATCTTGGGATCGTGGGTCAGCGCCACGAACGCGGTGTAGGGATCGATGTTGAGCGGCGGCAGCGCCACGTCGGGCCATTCGGCGATCAGCGGCACGTCGGGGAAGCGCTCGGGGCTGGCGAACGCGGTGCGCGGATCGACGATGGTGACGTCGTAGTCGAGCATGCGCGCCACCGGCGCCAGCGCCTGGCTGATATGCACCGCGCCGACCATGACGAGCCGCGCCGCCGGCGCATGCACGTTGAGGAACAGCTTTTTGCCGCCGACCTCGACGGTGCCGCTCTTGCCCAAGCGCAGCTGCGCGTCGAGCACCTCGTGCAGCGGATCGCGGGCGATGTCGGCGGCCTTGACCAGGCGCTGGTCGCCGCTTGAGAGATCGGTGACGACGACGACCGGACGGCGCGCGGCGCGCTCGGCGTTGAGGGCGAAAAGCGTCTGCGGGGTCATGACGCGGCCCCCTTGTGGCCGGTGGCTCCCTTGCCGGCGGTCGCCTCGCCGAGCTTTTCGACGAACACGCGGATGGTGCCGCCGCACGACAGCCCGACCTGCCAGGCGGTCTCGTCGGCGACGCCGAACTCCAGCAGTTTCGGCTCGCCCGAGGTGATGACGTCGAGCGCCTCCGTCACCACCGCGCCCTCGACGCAGCCGCCGGAGACCGAGCCGAGGAACGAACCTTCGTCGTTGATGACGAGGCTGGAGCCGGCCGGACGCGGGGCCGAGCCCCACGTCTCGACCACGGTGGCGAGCGCGACGCCGCGGCCGGCCTTGTGCCAGTCCTCGGCGGCCTTGAGGATGTCCTGATCGGTGCTGAGCATGTCTTGCCCCTTTCTGTCGTTACGCGGCGGGCCGGGCCGCTTCGCGCCCGCGCGGTGGCGGCGCAGCCGAAAGCGCTTCGATCAAACTCTTGATGGACTTCAAGTTGTGCACGGTACGGAATTCGTCAACATGCGGCAGCATCATTTTGATGCCCTGCGCCTTCGGTTCGAACCCCTCGAAGCGCAACAGCGGATTGAGCCAGATCAGCCGGCGGCAGGAGCGGTGCAGGCGATCCATCTCGAAGGCGAGGCGCTGGTCGGCCTCGCGCTCCAGCCCGTCGGAAATCAGCAGGACGATAGCGCCCTGGCCGAGCACGCGCCGCGCCCACAGCTTGTTGAACGTCTGGAGCGATGTGGCGATGCGGGTGCCGCCGGCCCAGTCCTCGACCGCGGATGAGCAGGCGGCCAGCGCCTCGTCCGGATCGCGCATGCGCAACGGTCGCGTCACGTTGGTCAGCCGCGTGCCGAACAGAAACACCGAGACGCGCTTGCGCGCATCGGTGACGGCGTGGAGGAAATGCAGGAACAGCCGGGTATATTCGCTCATCGAGCCGGAGATATCGAGCAGCGCCACGATCGGCGCCGGCCGGGTGCGGCGGCCGAGGCGCGCAACATCGACGATCTCGCCGCCCGAGCGCAGGCTCTCGCGCAAGGTGCGGCGCAGGTCGAGGCGATGGCCGCGGCGGTCGGGGCGAAAGCGCCGCGTCGTCAGTTCGGCCTGCGGCAGCCGCATCCGCGCCACCTCGGCGGTGACGTCGGCGATCTCGGCGGCGCTCATCTGGGCAAAGTCCTTGCGCTGCAACACCTCGCGGTCGGAGACGGACAGCCGCACCGTTTCCTCGACGGTCTCGCCGCGGTCGCGGGCCTTGCTTGCGGAAAACGCCTCCTGCACCCGGCGCGCCGCCGCCGGCGGCGGCTTCTGCGCCTCGGCCGGCAGCGGGATCGATTCCAGCAGGTGCTTCCATTCCTCGGGGACGCGGAAGAACAGGTCGAAGGCCTGCGCGAAAATCAGCATGTGCTCGCGCCGCGTCACGAAGATCGATTGCAGCGTGGTGTAGACCTCGTCGCGGCGGCCGATATCGATCAGCCGCAGCGCGCTGAGCGCATCGAGCACCGCGCCGGGGCCGACCGGCAGCCCGGCCGCGCGCAAGCCGCGGGCGAAGCCCACGACGTTCGCGGCGATCAGGCCGGAGCCGCGCGGCGTGTCGTTCATCGAAACCTCACGCGACCGGATCGACGGCGTCCTTGACCATGCGCGCGAGCTTGTCGCCCTGCACGCGGGCAATGTCGTCCTGGTACTTCAACAGCGCGCCAAGGGTATCGCCGACCACCTGCGGGGTCAGCGAGCGGGCATCGAGGGCGCTCAGCGCGGTGGCCCAGTCGATGGTTTCGGCGACTCCCGGCGACTTGTAGAAATCCTGCGCCCGCAGCGCCTGCACGAACGCCACCACCTGCTCGGACAACTGGCCGGGCAGCCCCGGCACGCGCGCGCGCACGATGGCGAGTTCGCGCTCGGCGGAGGGGTAGTCGACCCAGTGATAGAGGCAGCGGCGCTTCAGCGCGTCGTGAATCTCGCGGGTGCGGTTGGAGGTGATGATGACGATCGGCGGCGCCGGCGCGCGCACGGTGCCAAGCTCCGGGATCGTCACCTGGAAGTCGCTGAGGATTTCCAGAAGGTAGGCCTCGAACGCCTCGTCGGCGCGGTCGAGTTCGTCGATCAGCAGCACCGGCGGGCCGGCGGTATCGGGTTCGAGCGCCTGCAACAGCGGCCGCTTGATCAAAAACTGCTCGGCGAAGATGTCGTGGACGAGCTGGTCGCGGTCGGTCGCGCCGCTCGCTTCGGCGACGCGGATCGCGATC
>JBDHSY010000153.1:0-6979 GCA_039808405.1 Xanthobacteraceae bacterium | reverse complement strand
GCAGCAGCATGCCGACCGCCACCACCCGGCCGGCGCCGAAGCGCAGGATCAGGCTGCCGGTGAAGAAGCTCGGCCCGAACATCGCCAGCACATGCCACTGGATGCCGAAATTGGAATCGCTGACCGACAGCCCGCACATCTTCATGGCGAGCGGCGCAGAGGTCATCACCAGGTTCATCATCGCGTAGGAGACGACGCCGCAGATCGCGGCGGCGACGAACCGCGGCTGGCGCGCGATGACGCCGATCGGGCGCCCGCCGCCGAGGTCGTGCTCGACCGGCTTCGGCGCATCAACGGTGGCCAGCACCACCATCGCCACCAGCGCGACCGCCGCCTGGGCCAGAAAGCTGACCGCGAACAGGTAGGGCGGAAAATAGTCCATCGTCCATTCGACGAGCTGCGGCCCGAGCACGCCGGCGAACACCCCGCCCGCCATCACCCACGACACCGCCTTGGGGCGGAAGCCGGGGCTCGCGCCGTCGGCGGCGGCGAAGCGGTAGGTCTGGGTCACCGCGCCGTAGGCGCCGCCGAGGAAGGTGGCGAAGCAGAACAGCGTAAACGATGCAAAGACGATGCCGGCGGCCGCCAGAAGACCGCACAGGGCGCCCAGCCCCGCGCCGACCATGAAGGTGACGCGGCGGCCGTAGGCGCGCGACATCGCCCCCGCCGGCAGCGTCGCACAGGCGAGGCCGACGACGTAGGCCGACAGCGGCACGGTCGCGAACTGCATGGGCGCCAGCGTGGCGCCGACGATCGAGCCGGTGGCGTAGATCACCGCCGCGTTGGCGCCGGCCAGCGCCTGCGCGATCGCCAGACGCGCGACATTGGCGCGGGCCCGGGTGTCGTCGATCAGGCTATCGGAGACGGCTGCGGTCATGCGCCGCTCTTTATCCCGAACGCTGGCGCGCCGGTAGGACATTTTTGGCGGACAGGCATGCGCCGCAGCGCCATGACGCCGCCAAGCCCGTTCGGACTGAAAAAATCTTCTCCACGGACCGCAACGCCCCCTCGAACCCGACGCCGGGCTGCGACGACATATCGGGGAACGAATACCGTGCCCGCGCCATTGGTGTTCGTATCATTTGTCCGTGGAGGCTGCCGCAATGAGCGATATGGGCCGCGTCCAGTCCGTCCCCGATATCTGGCTGTCCGGTCTGGTGGCGGCGCTGGAAGCGATGGCGCGTGCCCCTGCCCCGTCGGCGGAGACGGTCGAGGCGTGCCGGCGGCATCTCGCGGCGGTGCCGACCGTCCCGTGCGGCGCGCCCGAAACGGTGCCGGGACCCGCATCCGGCTTCCGACGGCACCGCCCCGCGCTCGAGACCGCTCACTGACCTGAAACGCTCGCTAGCCCCCACCGCCAGCGATGCGCCGGCAATGGTCGAGCGCGGCGGCGATCAGGTTGTCGCTCGCCTCGGGCGTGAGAAACGCCGCATGCGCCGACAGCGTGACGTTCGGCATCCGCGCGAACGGATGATCCGGCGGCAACGGCTCGACCGCAAACACGTCCATGGCCGCATGGCGCAGATGGCCGGCCTCGAGTGCCGTGATCAACGCCGCCTCGTCCACCAGCGCGCCGCGCGCGGTGTTGACGAGGATCGCCCCCGGTCGCATCGCCGCGATCCGCCTGGCCGACAGGAAGCCGCGCGTCTCGTCGTTGAGCAGAAGATGCAGCGAGACGACGTGGCTTTCCGCAAGCAGCCGCTCGACGGATACGAACGTGACGCCGGCATGAGTCTTCGGCGTGCGATTCCACGCCAGCACCGTCATGCCGATGCCGGCCGCCATCCGCGCCACCTCCGCGGCGATGCCGCCGAAACCGATCAGCCCCAGCGTCTTGCCGGTAAGCTGCATGCCCTCCTGCCTGAGCCAGGTGCCGGAACGGATGGCGCGATCCATGCGGGCGAGGTCGCGCGCCGCTGCCGCCATCAGCGCCATCGCGCATTCGGCAACGGCGGTATCGCCATAGCCCTTGATAGTGTGGACCGCGATACCGAGATCGGCCAGCTCGTCCGGGTTCATGTAGCTGCGCGCCCCGGTGCCGAGGAACACCACATGCTTCAGCGCGCGGCAGCGCCGTGCAACCTCGGTCGGCAGCGCGGTGTGATCGATCATGGCGATGGCAGCGTCGCCCAGCACCTCGGGCAACTGCTCGGGCCCGACCTTCGGATCGAGATTGACGGCAACCGGCGGATCGCCGGTCCGCGACAGCCGGCGCACGATCGCCGCGAACTCCTCCGTTCCATCGACCAGCACGGCGCGCAACGGCGTCCCCTCCCCGGCTCACCGGCGGCTCAGCGCGGTGCGCGGCCGCCCATCATGACAGTTTTGACGCACCCGGCCGGCGCGCGCTCACGCCCGGCCGCTCTCCGCCTCGAACTCGGCGATCTGCCGGGTGCGCGCCGACCCGGCGACCGCCTGATGGTCGGTGGCGATGGCACAATACACCGCCGGCAGCACGAACAACGTGAACAGCGTGCCGATCAGCATGCCGGCCACCACCACGAGACCGATCGAGAAGCGGCTCGCGGCGCCGGCGCCGGTCGCGGTCAACAGCGGCAACAGGCCCGCGACCATCGCCGCCGTGGTCATCAGGATCGGCCGTAGCCGCACCCGCGCCGCGCGCGCGATGGCGGCGCGGCGGTCGAGCCGCTCGTTGAGTTGCAACTCGTTGGCGAACTCCACCATCAGGATGCCGTGCTTGCTGATCAGGCCGACCAGCGTCAACAGCCCGACCTGGGTGTAGATGTTGATCGTCGCCGCCCCGAAGAACAGCGGCATCAGCGCCCCCGACACTGCCATCGGCACGCTGATGAGGATCACCAGCGGGTCGCGCAGGCTCTCGAACTGCGCCGCCAGCACCAGGAAGATGATGATCAGCGCGAAGCCGAAGGTGATCGCAAGCTGGTTGCCTTCCGTCACGTATTGCCGGGAATCTGAGAGGTAGTCGTGGCTGAAGCCGGATGGCAGCTCCTTGGCGGCCTTCTCGAGGAAGTCCACCGCCGCGCCGATGGTGACGCCCGGCATCGGCACCGCCTGGAAGATCGCGGCGTTGAGCTGATTGTAGTGCGACAGCGCGTTCGGGTCGGTCGCGGTCTCGATCGATACCACGGTGGACAACGGCACCTGCATTCCGGCCGGGGTCGCGACGTAGTAGCCGGCGAGCGAGTCCGGCGTCAGGCGCACGCCGCGCGGCACCTGCGGGATCACCTGATAGGAGCGGCCCTCGAGGTTGAAGCGGTTGACGTAGTTGCCGCCGAGCAGCGTCGCCAGCGTGCCGCCGATCTGCTGCATGGTGATGCCGAGATCGCTCGCCTTGGAGCGGTCGATGTTGATCCGCACCACCGGCTGGTTGAAGTCGAGGTCGCTGTCGACGGCGATGAACATGCCGCTCTTGCGGGCGGCGTCCTTGATCTTCTCCATCTCCTCGTACACGCTGCGGAAGCTCGCCGTCGAATAGACCACCATCTGCACCGGCAGGCCGCCGGCGCTGCCCGGCAGCGACGGCAGATTGAACGCGAACACGGTCGAGCCTTCGATCTTGTTCAGTTCGTTCTGCACCGGCTCCTTGAGCTTCATCGCCGAGCGCGTGCGCTCGTCCCACGGCTTCAGCAGCATCGCGGCAATGCCGTTGTTGACGCCGTCGAAGCCGTTGATGACGAAGCGCAGATCGGTCTCGGGAAATTTCGCGAACGCCGCATCGACCTTCTCGCCGTAGAAATTGGCGTAGTCGATGTTGGCGTATTTCGGCGACTTCAGCACCGAGAACAGGATGCCCTGATCCTCCTCCGGCGCCAGTTCCTTCGAGGTGTTGACGTACATGAAGCCGACCAGCCCGAGGATCGTCACCGCGAACAGCGCGGTGACCGGGCGGTAGTCCAGCGAGCGGTCGAGCAGGCGACCGTAGCCGCGCGTCACGGCACCGAACACGTTGTTGATCTTGCGGGCGAACCAGCCCTCGTCGGCGCTCTTGAGCAGCACCGAGCACATCATCGGCGACAGCGTCAGCGCGATCACGCCGGAGACGATCACCGCGCCCGCCAGCGTGAAGGCGAACTCGCGGAACAGCGCGCCGGTCAGGCCGCCGAGGAAGCCGATCGGCGCGTAGACGGCGGCGAGCGTGATGGTCATCGAAATGATCGGCCCGACGATCTCGTGTGCGCCCTTGAGCGAGGCCTGCACCGGCGGCATCCCCTCCTCGAGATGACGATGGATGTTTTCCACCACGACGATGGCGTCGTCGACGACAAGGCCGATCGCCAGCACCATCGCCAGCAGCGTCAACAGGTTGATGCTGAAGCCGGCCGCCAGCATCAGGCTGCACACGCCGATCAGCGACAGCGGAATGGTGACGACCGGGACCACCACCGAGCGCAGCGAGCCGAGGAACAGGAAGATCACCACGATGACGATCAGCACGGCCTCGGTCAGCGTCTTCACCACCTCGTCGATCGACGACTGGATGAATTTCGTGGAGTCGTAGGCGACCTTCATCTTGAGCGCCGGCGGCAGGTTGCGCTCGATATCGGGGAACAGCGCCCGCACGCCCTTGACGATATTCAGCGGGTTGCCCTCGGGCGTCGCCTGAATGCCGATGAACACCGCGGACTGATTGTTGAAGGCGACGCTGGCATCGGTGCTCTGCGCCGCCAGTTCGACCTCGGCGATGTCCTCCATGCGCACGAAGCCGCCGCCCTTCGACTTGACGATCATGCGCTTGAACTGGTTGACGTCCAACAGGTCGGTGTTGGCCGAGACGTTGGAGACGATGTAGTAGCCTTTCACCTGTCCGGCGGCGGCCTGATAGTTGTTGGCCTGGATCGCGGCGGCGACTTCGGCCGGCGATACGCCGCGTCCCGCCATGCGCACCGGATCGAGCCAGACCCGCATCGAGAAAATCTGCCCGCCGAGAATGTCGGCGGAGGCGACGCCATCGACGGTGGACAGCACCGGCTGCACCACGCGCGTCAGGTAGTCGGAGATCGCCGAACCCGACAGCTCGCTGGAGGAAAAGCCTATATACATCACCGCCGTGGTCTCGCCGGTCGATTTGAGGATGACCGGGTCGTTGGCCTCGCGCGGGATCAGGTATTTGACCGAGTTGACCTTGGACAGCACCTCGGTCATCGCCTGGTTGGGATCGACGTTGAGCTTGATGAACACCTGGATCTTCGAGGTGCCCTGCACCGACGACGACTTGATGTAATCGACGCCCTCGGCGGACGCCACCGCCTGCTCCAGCGGCGTAGTGATAAAGCCCTGCATCAGATCGGGCGAAGCGCCGGGATAGGCGGTGGTGATGGTGATCACCGTGTTCGACAGTTTTGGATACTGGCGCACCGGAAGGTCGGCGGCGGCGCGCAGACCCAACAGCAGGATCAGCGCGCTGACGACCACCGACAGCACGGGGCGCTTGATGAAAATGTCGGTCAGTGACATGAGCGGGCGCTCCGGGTCGGGTCAGTTGCGCGGCGGCTTGGCCGGGATCGGCGGCAGCGGATCGGTCGAAATCGCAACCGCCGCTCCCGATTGCAGCTTGAGCTGGCCGACCGCGACGACGCGCTGGCCCGGCTCGACGCCGCGCCGGATCACCGCACGGCCATCGGCGCGCTCGCCGGTCTCGACGAAGCTGCGTTCCGCCGTCAGCGTCGTGGAGCCGTCGTCTGCCTTCTTTTCCTTGATCAGGTAGACGCTGTCGCCATAGAGCGTGTAGTCCACCGCCGTCTCCGGCACCGTCACGACGGCCGGCTTGTCGGGCAGCACGACGGTGGTGGTGGCGAACATGCCGGGCTTGAGGATCTGGCCCGGGTTGTCGATCGTCGCCTGCACGCGGATCGAGCGGGTATCGGTCGAGATCTGCGGCTCGATGGTGGTGATCTTGCCCTCGAACACGCGGCCCGGATAGGCATCGACCGTGACGCGCACGGTCTGGCCGACCTTGAGCGTGCCGGAATCCTTTTCCGTCACGGTGAAGTTGGCGAACAGCTTCGACAGGTCGGTAAGCGTGACGATCTGCGAGCCGGCGGTCAAAAACTGGCCGACCTCGACGTGGCGCACGCCGAGCACGCCGTCAAACGGCGCCCGCACCAGCTTCTGCGAGATGATCGCTTCGGTCTTGGCAATACCGGCATTGGCCTGATCGTAGGTCGCCTGCGCCTGATCGACGGTGGCCTGCGGGCCGAACTGGCGCGAGGCGAGTTGCTTGGCGCGGTCAAGCGCGAGTTGCGCGGCCAGCGCCTGCGCCTTGAAGCTGGCGAGGTCGGCGCGGTCCGGCTCGTCGAACAGCTGCACCAGCGGGTCGCCCTTCTTGACGGCGGAACCGGCCTCGAACAGCACCTGGGTGACGCGACCGTTGACGTCGGTGGTGACGTTGACCTGATGCACGGCGGCAAGTTCGCCGACGGCCGTGAGCAGGTTCGGCAGCACCTCCTGCTTGGCCTCCGCCACCGCCACGGTGACCGGCGGCGGCTTATGGGTGGCGAAGAACTGCGCGATCATGTGGCTGCGGAAGGCGTTGAAGCCCCAGATGGCGCCGACCAGGATCGCCAGCAGCAGGCCGACGATGATGAACCAGCGCGTGGTGCGCACGGGCTTACGCCGGGCGGGGCTCGTCACCGATTCCGTGCATGCCTCGTGGCGGGCCTTGCGCTCTGCCTCGTCGTCCAGGGGAGAAATCGTCATGTCATGCACTTTCTTCTGCGCATAAGGCTTGCCGGAGCGGGCCGTTGCCGAGGTGACGGGCAATCGCCGCCTCGTTCAGGCCGACCCCGCGGAGAATGAATTCGGTCAGCTGGCGTTCCAGCGCCCCGCCCTCGCCGTAGGACAATGTCGGCGTCGGAGGCAGGCTGGTCAGGGTCACCATATGGACGGCATGGTGGGCGAACCAGAACAGGTTGGACGGTGCGGCACCGACGCGAACGGCATCGCGTAGATGCGGGCCAGCGTCTTCTCGTCGGTCCTCATGACTGAAAGCCTACGTCCC
>JBDHSY010000152.1:0-7022 GCA_039808405.1 Xanthobacteraceae bacterium | reverse complement strand
ATGGGCGTCAACATCCGCGGCGCCACCATCCGCACCGGCAACGTCGCCGCCGTGATGGTGACCGGCAACCTGCCGGCGTTCGGCACGCAGGGGACGCGGATGGACGTCACCGTCTCGGCGCTCGGCGACGCCAAGAGCCTGCAAGGCGGCACCCTTCTGGTGACGCCGCTGCTCGGCGCCGACGGCAACGTCTATTCGGTGGCGCAGGGCTCGGTCGCCATCGGCGGTTTCCAGGCCGAGGGCGCCGCCGCCAGCATCACCCGTGGCGTGCCGACCGTCGGCCGCATCGCCAACGGCGCCATCATCGAGCGCGAGATCGAGTTCGCGCTGAACCGCCTGCCCAATATCCGGCTGGCGCTGCGCAACGCCGACTTCACCACCGCCAAGCGCATCGCCGCCGCGGTCAACGACTACCTCGGCACCAGAACCGCCGAACCGCTCGATCCCTCCACCGTGCAGCTCTCTGTGCCCAAGGAGTTCAAGGGCAACGTCGTGGCGCTCCTGACGGAGATCGAGCAGTTGCAGGTCGAGCCCGATCTCGCCGCCAAGATCGTCATCGACGAGCGCTCCGGCATCATCGTGATGGGCCGCGACGTGCGCGTCGCCACCGTGGCGGTGGCGCAGGGCAACCTGACGGTGACGATTTCCGAAAGCCCGCAGGTCAGCCAGCCGGGTCCCCTCTCGCGCGGCCAGACGGTGGTGACGCCGAACACCCGCGTCGGCGTGCAGGAGGACGGCAAGAAGCTCGCCGTGGTCAAGAACGGCGTGTCGCTGCAACAACTCGTCGACGGCCTGAACAGCCTCGGCATCGGCCCGCGCGACCTGATCGGCATTTTGCAGGCGATCAAGGCGGCGGGCGCCATCGAAGCCGACATAGAGGTGATGTGATGATCCCCGCAGCCATCGGACTGGCGGCCGGCGTGGCCGGCACCGTGATCTCGGCGCTGACGCACAAGGCCGACCCGCAGCTCGAGACGGCGCTGACCAAGGTCTCGCCGCAGGCGCAGCAGAAGGCCCGCGCCACCGCGCAGGACTTCGAGGCGATGTTCCTCAACACGATGTTCTCGCAGATGACCACCGGGCTGAAAGGCGACGGCCCGTTCGGCGACACCCAGGCGACGGGCGTGTGGCGCTCGATGCTGACCGACGAATACGCCAAGAACTTTGCCAAGGCCGGCGGCGTCGGCGTGTCCGACGAAGTGTTCCGCACCCTCATTCTCCAGCAGGCGGCCAACGCCGGCAAATAACGTCGAGGCACCGACCATGATGGACATGCAGCAAGGCCCGGCCGCGCTTCCCCCCGAGCCGCTCGCCGAAAGCCTGATCGCCACGATGACCGCGCTGCTCGATATCGTCGAGCGCGAGACCGCGCTGGTGCGCGACGGCAAGGTGGTCGAGGCGATGGCCTTGCAGGAGGACAAGACGGCGCTGTCGCAACGCTATTTGCAGGCGGTCGAGCGCCTCAAGGGCGCCGAGGCCACGCTGGCGGACACCGCGCCGGACCTGCTCACCGCGTTGCGCCAGCATCACGAGACGTTTCGCGCCCTGCTCCAGGCCAACCTGACCGTGCTCGCCACCGCCCACGCCGTCTCCGAGGGCATCGTGCGCGGCGTCAACGGCGAGATGCAGCGCAAGCATGTGCCGCAGACCTATACCGCGAACGGCCAGCATGCCGGCGCGAGCACCCGCCAGCTATCGCCGCTCGCCGTCAGCCGCACGCTGTAAGCGGCGGCACACGGGCGCGATAAATTGAATCAAACTGCGGCAGACGCGACAACACGCGGTTGAACACGTTTCATAACGACGCGTTCACGGGCGGCCTGCGCGCTTGATCGACAGGCGGACTGGGGGTCTTCTCGGGGTGAATCCGGGAGGCCGCTATGAGCGCGACCATCAATGTCACTCCTGTGGGGCTGGCGGGCGCTGCCGCAACTCCCGCGCGCGCACCGGCGATCGCTGACGACGTGCCGACGCAGTTGCCGCCGGACCGCAGCGTGACCGCGCCCGACGCGGGGGGCGCGCTGCGGATGGATACGCAGACGGCCGGCAAACAGCTCGGCCGGCAGGTGGTCATGGACCAGGCCGCGGCGATGATGGTCTATCAGGTGATCGACAAGCGCTCGGGCGCCGTGGTGCGGCAGTTTCCCGAAGAAGTGATGCTGCGCCGGCGCGCCTATTTCCGCACGCTCGACGTGATGCGCGACGCCAGCGCCGACCCGCCGCGCGTCAACCGCGAGGCGTGAAAACGGAGCGGAAAGCTCCGTGAACGCAAGACGTCAAAGCATCCATTATCCCCGCACCCGGCGCAGCATGCGCTCGACATGGGCGATCGGCGTGTGCGGCTGGATGCCGTGGCCGAGATTGAAGATCAGCCGGCCGGCACCGAAAGTCTCCAGCACGTCGTCCACCGCGCGGTCGAGCGTCTCGCCGCCGGCGATCAGCGCCAACGGGTCGAGATTGCCCTGCACCGCGACGCGGGCCTGCGCCCGGTCGCCCACGAAACGGGGTTCGGCCGTCCAGTCGATGCTGACGGCATCGACGCCGGTCTGCTCGACAAAATCGCCGAGCAATGCGCCGGCGCCGCGGGGAAAGCCGATGATTTTTGCGCCCGGCACTTTTGCGCGCACGCCGTCGACGATGCGCCTGACCGGCGAGACGCACCAGCGCGCGAACTGGCGCGGCGGCAGCACGCCGGCCCAGGTGTCGAAAATCTGCACGGCATCGGCGCCGGCCTGAAGCTGCGCCGCCAGGTAGTCGATCGAGGTCTCGGTCAGCCGGTCGATCAGCGCCGCAAACGCCTCCGGCTCGCGATAGGCGAACATCCGGGCGGGGGCCTGATCCGGCGTGCCGCGCCCCGCCACCATGTAGGTCGCGACCGTCCACGGCGCGCCGCAGAAGCCGAGCAGCGTCACGGCCGGATCGAGCGCCGCCCTGGTCAATCGCAACGCCTCGTAGACCGGCGTGAAGGTGGCGGCATCGGCATGCTCCGGCAGCGCCGCGACCTGCGCCACCGTATCGAGCGGATCGAGCCGCGGCCCTTCGCCCGCCTCGACGCGGCCCGCGAGGCCGAGCGCCTGCGGCACCACGAGGATGTCGGAGAAGATGATCGCGGCGTCGAACCCGAACCGGCGGATCGGTTGCAGCGTCACCTCCGCGGCCAGTTCGGGGGTGAAGCAAAGGTCGAGAAAGCCCCCGGCCTTTTCGCGCACCGCGCGGTATTCCGGCAGATAGCGCCCGGCCTGGCGCATCATCCAGACCGGCGGCGGCGCGCGGCGCGCCCCTGACAGCACGTCGAGCAGCGGTTTTGCGGGCGGGGTCACGCTAAGCCATCCTCTCCTCGTGGACGACCTTGCTGATACACGCTGCGCACGGTGTTGGCCACAGGTCCTGCCCCGCCCTGCCGGCGGACCATCGCCCGGCGGGGTCATGGCGCCACGATCAGCCGTCCCGTCATATTGGGATGGTACTTGCAATAGTAATCGAAGCTGCCGGCCCTGGTCAGCGTCTGCGACACCGTTTTCCCGGGCGGCTGGATCACGTCAAAACTCTTGTCGCGCGCGGTCGCGCTGTGCGTCAGCACGTCCTTGTTGACCCAGCGGATGGTGTCGCCGACTTTTGCCTTCACCTCGGCGGGCTCGAACGTCAGGTTCGCGATGGTGACGGTGATGGTTTCGGCAAAGGCCGGCGCGGCAATGCCGACAGCCAGCGGCAGCGCCAGCCACAATGGCCGGCCCTTTCGCAACAATGAAGCGAACATGGTTCTGTCCTTGTCTGGAGCGTCGATGCCGCCGGCGGACTAAGGCGCCGGCGGCAGGGCGAAGCGAGTGCCGGCTACTTCAGGTCCGCCGCGACGTGCTCGGCGTGCTGCTCGTGGCCCTGGAAGATCTTCAGGCCGGTCTCGAGGAACGATTTCAGCTCGGCATTGTGCGCCGATGGGATCAGCGTCGAGGTCAGCGCGCCGTTGACGGTCTTGTGATAGGCCACCTCGTGGTCGATATAGGCCTTGTCGAACGCCTTGCCCTTGAGCTTGGCGAGCTTGGCCTGCTCGTCCTTGATCTGCCTGGTCAGCGCGCGGCTGGTGTCGTTGTCTTCCGGCGTCACCTTCAGCTTCTTGACCAGCGCCAGCGCCTGCTTGTTCACCGCCTCATGGTCGCGCACCATGTCGTTGGCGAATTCCTTGACCTCCTTGCTTTTGGTCTTTTTCAACGCCTGCTTGGCGACGGCGACATCGAGCGCGCCGGCGGTATAGGCGATGTGAGCGATCTGCGGATCGGTCGGTGCGGGGCCTGCGGCCTGCGCCAGCGTGGCGCAACCCATCAGGCACGCGGCAGCGATCGCCGCCGCATTCCATCGAAGCAACATGTTTGAATCTCCTTGCGCCGGGCGGCGCTTCCGCACCGCGGCGGTGTTGTCTTGCATGAGGTTCGATGACAGGGACGCGGAAAGGTTCCCGCAAATCTCTACGCGAGGTCGAGCCGCCGGAGCACGGCCTCAGTCAACCGCTCGCAGCGTTTGCCGGCGAACGGAAACGCCTCCATCATCACCGGGCCGATGCGCTTCTCGACATTGTCGCGCAACAGCGCGCGGGCGCGAAACAGCCGTGTCTTCACCGTTTCCGGCTTGAGGTCGAGCACCTCGGCGGTCTCCTCGGTGCTCATGCCCTCGACCACGCGGGCGATGAACACGCTGCGGAAGGCGTCCGGCAGGTCGTCGATGGCTTTTTCGACGACAGTCTGGATTTCACGCTGCGCCATGGTCCGTTCGGGGTCCTCAGGTAACGTCGAGAGCGGAAACTGGATGACCTGCGCTTCGAGCGCGCCGGGCTCCAGCGTCGACCATTCGACGGTGGGGTGCTGCCGCCGCAGCCGGCCCAGCGCCTCGTTCATGGCGATGCGGGTCAGCCAGGTGGCAAGGCTCGATTGGCCGCGAAAGCCGTCGAGATGGGTGAAGGCGCGGACATAGGTCTCCTGCACCACGTCCTCGGCCTCGGCCTCGTTCTTGAGAATGCTGCGCGCCATGCGGAACAGCCGGCGATTGTTGGCCTTGATGATGGCGCGGACGGCGCTCGCATCGCGCGCGCGGGCGCGGCGCACGAGGTCGGCCTCCTCGCTGAGCGACAATGGAGAGGCGGGAAGATGGGGTTGCGGGACGACACTCATGACGGCCTCGTCAAAGAGACTGCGACACGTCATTGGACGACGCGACTCCGAAAAGGTTCCCGGCCGTGTCAGCCCACGGCTTGGGCCGCGGCGCGGCCGGCGTTGCGCCCCGAGAACAGGCAGCCGCCGAGGAAGGTGCCCTCCAGCGCCCGGTAGCCATGGACGCCGCCGCCACCGAAACCGGCCGCCTCGCCGACCGCATAAAGGCCGGGGATGACGGCACCGTCGCCGCCGAACGCGCGGGCCTCGAGGTCGGTTTCCAGCCCGCCCAGCGTCTTGCGGGTCAGGATGTTGAGCCGGACCGCGATCAGCGGGCCGTGCGCCGGATCGAGGATGCGGTGCGGTTTCGCGGTGCGGATCAGGCGGTCGCCGATGTAGCGGCGGGCGTTATGGATGCCCATCACCTGCATGTCCTTGACGAAGGGATTGTCGAGTTCGCGGTCGCGCGCCTCGATCTGGGCGCGGATGTCGTCGAGCCGCAGCAGGTTGTCGCCGGTGAGCGCGTTCATCGCCGCGACCAGGCTTTCGAGATCGTCGCGCACGATGAAGTCGGCGCCCTTCGTCTTGAACGCCTCGACCGGCGCCGGCGCGCCCTTGTTGGTGGCGCGGCGCAGCGTCTGCCGCCAGCTCTTGCCGGTGAGATCCGGGTTCTGCTCGGAGCCCGACAGCGCAAATTCCTTCTTGATGATGCTTTGCGTCAGGATGAACCACGAATAGTCGTAGCCGGTCGCCATGATGTGGGCGAGCTGGCCGAGCGTGTCGGTGCCGGGATAGAGCGGCGGCGGCAGCCGCTGGCCCGTGGCGTCGAACCACAGCGAGGACGGTCCCGGCAGGATGCGGATGCCGTGGTTCGGCCAGATCGGCGCAAAATTCTCCACGCCCTCGACGTAGTGCCACATGCGGTCGCGATTGATCAGCCGCGCGCCGGCGGCTTCCGCGATGCCGATCATGCGGCCATCGACATGGGCCGGAACGCCCGAGATCATCCGCTTCGGCGGCGCGCCGAGCCGCTCCGGCCAGTTCTGGCGCACCAGCTCCGGGTTGCCGCCGATGCCGCCGGAGGCGACGATCACCGCCTGCGCCGTCAGCGAAAAGTCACCGGCCACCTCGCGCGAGGACGCTTCCCCGCGCGCGGCCTGCGAGGGCACCAGCACGGCGCCGCTGACGCCATCGATCGTGCCGCCGGTCCGCGACAGGCGATCGACCCGATGGCGAAAGCGGAACGTCAGCCGGCCGGCGGCCTCAGCCGCGCGCGCACGGGCGACGAACGGCTCCAGCAGGCCCGGCCCCGTTCCCCAGGTAATGTGGAAACGCGGCACCGAGTTGCCCTGCCCCATGGCATCGGTGCCGCCGCGCTCCGCCCAGCCGACCACCGGAAAGAAGCGCACGCCCATGGCGTGGAGCCAGGCCCGCTTCTCGCCGGCGGCGAAGGCGACGTAAGCCTCCGCCCAGCGCCGCGGCCAGGCGTCCTCGGCGCGGTCGAAACCGGCGGTGCCGATCCAGTCCTGCAACGCCAGCGCATGCGAATCGTGGATGCGCAGCCGGCGCTGCTCGGGCGAATCGACGAGGAACAGACCGCCGAACGACCAGAACGCCTGGCCGCCGAGGCTTTGCTCGCCCTCCTGATCGACCACGATGACGCGCCGCCCGGCCTCGGCGATCTCGGTGGCGGCCACCAGCCCGGCCAATCCCGCCCCCACCACGATGACATCGGCGTCGGCCATGCTTCACCCCGTTCGCGTGTTCCGGCGATTGAAGCGCGGCGCGTCCGCAACGGTCAATGACAATTGCGCGACAGCGGACGCCGCAACCCGCCGGCCGCCTGCATCCGCGCGGCAACACTGCGAATGAATCGTGCGCGCC
>JBDHSY010000151.1:0-7029 GCA_039808405.1 Xanthobacteraceae bacterium | reverse complement strand
CGCCACCAGCACGTTGGCGAGGCCCATGCGATAGGCATCCTCGCCGGTGACGCGGCGGCTGGTATAGAACATCAGCTCGGTGTTGCTGCGGCCGATCAGGTCGGGCAGCGTCACCGTCAGGCCGAAGCCGGGGTGAAAGCCGAGTTTCGTGAAGTTGGCGCAGAAGCGCGCCTCCGGGCAGGCGACGCGGAAATCCGCCGACACCGCCAGCCCGAGCCCGCCGCCGACCGCCGCGCCATGCACCGCGGCCACGATCGGCTTGCGGGCGCGGAAGATGCGCACCGCCTCGCGATAGAGGTGCCCGATCGAACCGAGGCCGGTCGCCGGGTCGGCGCCGCTGTCCTGTCCGGCCGGGTCTTTCAGATTGGCCCCGGCGCAGAACGCCTTGCCCTGCGACGCCAGCACCACGGCGCGAACCGCGACATCGGCATCGAACGCATCGAGCGCGTCGGCGATCTGCCGGATCAGCCCGATGTCGAAGAAATTATAGGGCGGGCGGCGGATCTCGATGGTGGCGACGTGCCCTTCGACGGTGATGGCGAGGTCCTGCGTGGTCATGAGCCTTCCTGTTGCAATCCGCATCGGCACGCGTCGCCGGCGCCCCGGCACGCATGATGCGGTCGTTGTTTCATACCTTTGCAAACGGCGCCTTCGCCGGCAATGCCCGCCGCTTGCGGCAGGCGGCCGGCCCGGTATGGTGCGGCGGGCGCGACCGAAGCGAAGGACATAAACGATGGCGGCCGAAGGATTTTGCGCGATTGTCACCGGCGCGTCGTCGGGCCTCGGGGCCGCATGCGCGCTGCGGCTGGCACAGGCCGGCGCGCGGCTGGTCGTCAACTATGCTTCGAACGCGGCGGGGGCGGAGGCGACCGCAACGGCCTGCCGCGCCGCCGGCGCGGAGGCCGTCACCGTGCAGGGCGACGTATCGCGCGACGAGGACTGCCGCCGCATCGTCGCCGCGGCGGCGCCGTGGGGCCGGCTCGATGCGCTGATCAACAATGCCGGCACCACCCGGCACGTCGCTCATACCAAGCTCGACGCGCTCACCGCCGAGGATTTCCAGCGCCTGTTCGCCGTCAACAGCATCGGCCCCTATCAGATGATCCGCGCGGCGCGGCCGCTGCTCGACGCCGGTGCCAGGGCGCGGGCGGGGCGGCGGCGGTCGTCAACGTGTCGTCGGTGGCCGGCATGACCGGGGTCGGCTCGTCGGTCGCCTATGTCGCGAGCAAGGGCGCGCTCAACGCCATGACGCTGGCGCTGGCCCGCGCGCTCGCGCCGGCGATCCGCGTCAATGCGGTGTGTCCGGGCTATATGGATACGTCCTGGTTCGAGAAGGGCCGCGGCGCTGCCCGCGCCGCGCAGGTGCGCGAGGCGGTCAAGGCCAAGGTGCCGCTCCAGGTCGCCTCACAGGCCGAGGACGTCGCCGAGCTGGTGTGCTTTCTCGCCACCGCCCGCTCCGGTCACATGACCGGCGAACTGGTGCGCATGGACGCCGGCCTGCATCTTCTGACCTGAGAACAAAGCGCGCGCCGGGCGCTATTGCCGGGCGCTGGAATCGCGGATGACGCCGCGCGCCACCAGCCTGTTCCAGATGAACAGCACGACGATCGCGCCGATCGTCGCGGTGATGAAGCCCGCGCCCTGATTGGGCCCGTAATGCCCGATGGCCTGGCCGACGAAGGTGGCGAGGAAGGCGCCGGCGATGCCGAGCACCGTGGTCAGGATGAAGCCGCTCGGGTTGTTCGGTCCCGGCGAGACCAGCCGCGCAATGATGCCGGCGACAAAGCCGACGACGATGATCCAGAGAATGCCGCCCATGATGCTGGTCCTTCGGGAGTTGGTCGGAATGCGAGAGGCGACGCCGCGGTGGCGCCGCCCCGTCGGTCACAGCAAGCGCGACAGATCGCGCTCGGACGGAAGCCGGCCGTCCGGGGTGAACTGATCGACGGCTTCCGGCAGATACTGGCTCAGTTCGGACAGCAGCGCCTCGCGCGACATCCCGGTGCGCGAGGTCAATGCGTTGATCTGGTCGGCGCCCAGCGCGTTGGCGAGATCGTCGGGCGCGATCGTCTTGTTCTCGCCCTTGCCGACCCACGACTCGGCCGCATCGCCGTGGCCGCTCTGCTGCATCTGCTTGAGCAGATCGGCGAGCCCGCCGCTCAAAATGCTGCCGGCGGCACCGCCGGCCAGCAGGCCGCCGAGCCCGCCCTTGAGCAGGTCGCCAAGCCCGCCGCCAAGAGCCCCACTGAGGGCGCCACCAAGACCGCCGCCCGGCGCGGAGGCTTCAGTCGGCGCCGGCATGCGCGGCGCGGGCGCCACCGTGCCGCCGCCCGCAGGCGCGGTCGAGGTTTCGCCGCTTCCGCCGAAGTGCTTGATCGCCTTGTAGGCAAGGATCGCGAGGATCGCCATCGTCATGGGCGACATGCCCTCGC
Organism: Xanthobacteraceae bacterium; assembly: GCA_039808405.1. GTDB lineage: Bacteria > Pseudomonadota > Alphaproteobacteria > Rhizobiales > Xanthobacteraceae > PRO6. The sequence continues at coordinate 4,597 of JBDHSY010000151.1, read as the reverse complement.
TCTTGCCTTCGCTGCCGCTCTGGTCCGCGCTGCCGGACGGCCCGCGCGGACCGTTCTGCATGCCGTTGAGAATATCCAGCAAACCCATGGTCGTCTCCTGTGGCAGGCCCCGCCAATCGAAATCATACCGACTGCCCGCAGTCCTTCACAAGAGACCGGCGCGGCGCGACGGAAACCGGTAGGGGCCGATTTGGTTCCATGGCGGTAGCAGGGCGCGCGCCGTTCTGATATCGAGCGGGCAAGACCACGGGCTGTCATGACGGCATCATCCCTATCGGTGTGCATCGCGGGCGCGGGCAGCATCGGCTGCTTCGTCGGCGGCTGCCTCGCAAGCGGCGGCCACCGCGTCGCGCTGCTGGCGCGGCCGCCGATTTGCGCCGCCATCGCCGCCCATGGCCTGCGCCTGACCGGTTACGAGGGCATGGGCGAACTGATCCCGGCCGACCGGCTCACGCTGTCCGACGATCCGGCGATCCTGCACCACGCCGATGTCGTGCTGGTGACGGTGAAGGGTGGCGATACCGCCGCGATCGCCGATCTCATTGCCGCCCATGCGCAACCCGACGCCATCGTCGTCAGCCTGCAGAACGGCGTCGACAATCTCGGTCTGCTGCGCGACAGGCTGCCGGGCCGAACCGTGCTCGGCGGCATGGTGCCGTTCAACGTGCGGCCGCAGGGCGAGGGCCACTATCACCGCGCGACCTCCGGCGAGATCGTGCTGGAAGACGACCCTTCGGGGCTCGCGGCGCGGCTGTCGGTGCCGCTGCTGACCATGCTGACGACCCGCGACATCGCCGGCGTGCAGTGGGGCAAGCTCATCATCAACCTCAACAACGCGCTCAACGCGCTGTCCGGCATTCCGCTTCGCGAGCAACTGGCAAGCCGCGCGTGGCGCCGGCTGCTCGCCGACCAGATGGCCGAGGCGCTGAAGGTGATCAAGGCCGCGCGCATCCGCATCGTGCCGATGACGCAACTGCCGCCGGCACTGACGCCCTATCTCCTGCGGCTGCCGGACGGGCTGTTTCACCTGCTGCTCGGGCGCATCCTGCAAATCGACCCGACAGCGCGCTCCTCGATGTGGGAAGACCTCGAGCGGCGACGCAAGACCGAGGTGGACCAGCTGCAAGGCGTCATCGTACGGTTGGCGCGACAGCATGGCTTGCGCGCCCCGCTGTCGGAGCGCGTCGTCGCGCTGGTCCATGCGGCCGAGGCGCGCGGCGAGGGCTCGCCCGGCCTGACGCCGGCCGAGATCAGGGCATGACGTCGGGGAAGAGACAAGACGAAGACAAGGAGTGTCGGCGATGAATGGCCAGTCCGGCAAAACATATCGCATCGCGGTGATCCCCGGCGACGGCATCGGCAAGGAAGTGGTGCCGGAGGGGCTGCGCGTGCTCGAGGCGGCGGCCAAAAAGCACCGCGTCAAGCTGGAGTTCGACCATTTCGATTTCGCCTCCTACGACTACTACGCCAAGCACGGCCAGATGCTGCCGGACGACTGGAAGGCGCAGATCGGCGCGCACGACGCCATCTATTTCGGCGCCGTCGGCCTGCCGGAGAAAATCCCCGACCACGTTTCGCTGTGGGGGTCGCTGATCCTGTTCCGGCGCGAGTTCGACCAGTACATCAACCTGCGGCCGGTGCGGCTGATGCCGGGCGTGCCGTCGCCGCTCGCCGGCCGCAAGCCGGGCGACATCGACTTCATGGTGGTGCGCGAGAACACCGAAGGCGAATATTCGTCGGTCGGCGGCCGCATGTTCGCCGGCACCGAGCGCGAGTTCGTCATGCAGGAGACGGTGATGACGCGCACCGGCATCGACCGCGCGCTGAAATTCGCCTTCGAGCTGGCGCGCTCGCGGCCGAAGCGGCACCTTACCTCGGCGACCAAGTCGAACGGCATCTCGATCACCATGCCCTACTGGGACGAGCGCGTCGAGGCGATGGCCAAGCACTTTCCCGACGTGCGCTGGGACAAATACCACATCGACATCCTGACCGCGCATTTCGTACTGCATCCGGACTGGTTCGACGTCGTGGTCGGCTCGAACCTGTTCGGCGACATCCTGTCCGACCTCGGCCCCGCCTGCACCGGCACCATCGGCATCGCGCCGTCCGGCAACATCAACCCCGACAACGCCTTTCCGTCGCTGTTCGAGCCGGTGCACGGCTCGGCGCCGGACATCGCCGGACAGGGCGTCGCCAATCCGATCGGGCAGATCTGGTCGGCGGCGATGATGCTCGAGCATCTCGGCGAGCGCGATGCGGCGGCGGAGATCGTCGCCGCGATCGAACGCACGCTGGCCGAGCGCACGCTGCGCACCCGCGATCTCGGCGGCAACGCCGACACCGTGACCTGCGGCAAGGCGGTGGCGGAGATGATCGGCTAGAGCGTTTTCAAGCGAAGACCGGCTCGCTTGCAAACGCTCAGGCGTCAGCCGCCTTTGCCCGATCCTTTGCCGCCGCCCTTGCCCTTCTTCGCGGGCTTGTCGCCGCCCTTCTTGCTGTCCTTTTTTGCGTCCTTGCCGTCCTTGCCGTTGCCGTTCGGCTTGCGGTTGGTGAAGCGCGCGTTGCCGAGCCCGGTGCCGATGGTCAGGACGCCCCAGCGCCTGACGTCCTGCATGAACGGCACCTCGCTCAAGCCCTGCGCCACGCCGTCGTTGTGCATCAGCACGGTGGTGTCGTGACCGCCGATGGTCGGGATCGCCAGCATCAGGGCGTCAGGCAGATTGAAGCGGCTGCTTTCCCAGTTGCCCGGCAGGTTCTGCGCGCCTTTCTCGATGTTGCCGTCGGGATCGATGGCGCCGGGGCATGACACGCCGATGAACGGCGCGAGCTTGAGGCCCTCCTTGTCGGCGGCGGCGATCAGGCCCTTGAGCAGCTTGACGAGCTTTTTCACCGCGCCCTCGCGGGTCGGCTCGTGATCGGCATGGCGCCATAACTCCGACTTCCATACCTCCGCCTTCGACAGGTCTTTTGCCTTCTTCCAGCGCGTCTTCACCACGCCGCAGCGGATGTTGGTGCCACCGATATCGACGGCGAGGATGCTGTCGTGCGCCTCGAAAATCCACGACGGCGCCAGGTGCAGGCAGCCGATCAGCCCGGCCTCGTCGGGGTGATGGCGGATCGGCACCATGCCGACCTTCAGCCCTTCCGCCTTCAGGATCATGTCGGCGCGGGCGATCGCCAGTTCGCCGATGCGGCTATGGCGGAAGCCGCCGCCGACCACGATCCTCTCGGTTCCGGCCCACGCCTTCACCTTGAGAAAGCGATGGGTGACGTGGGCCAGTTCCTGTGCGAACTCCTCGACGGCGCTGTGCACCACCGCGGCCGCTTCGACGTCGGTGCCGCCCAGGATGCGGTCGAGCTCGTCCTTGCTGATCTGCTCCGAGGACTGCGCGCCGAACGGGTCGTCGCCCTGCTTGCGCAGCGGCTTGCGCCAGCCGTCGAGGATCGCCTGAAACGCGCCCTTGCTGGCGCGGTCCCCGAGAAAGCCGTTTTCGTCTTTAAGTCCAAGGTTGTAGCTGTCTACTTCGACCGACGGCAGGCGGTTCGCGCCGTGCTTGCCGATCCCTGCCGTCGCCGGTGTGCCCTCAGCCATTCGATGCGCCTCTTCTGCCTTCGACCGACGCAACAACGGCGAGGGAACCCGATGGTTGCACGGCAGCATGCCCCGGAGCCCCGGCATGGCGCCGCCCGGCGGGCGTAAATCCTTCACGAAAGACGGTTTTTCGGGCCGACCGGATTGACTCGAACCGCCCCGGCGCGATATACGGCCGCACCGGCGCGAGGCTTCCCCGCGCCGTAGCCGTTTGCATGGCCGCCGCGTTGCGGCCATGGCGAACGTTCCACCCAACGACTGAACAAGAAGCCGGGCCGGAGCGATCCGAGCGCCGGAATCGAACACGAAGGACAAGAACGATGTTCGCAGTCATCAAGACCGGCGGCCGGCAGTACCGCGTCGCCCCCGATGATGTGCTCGAGGTCGGCAAGATCGCCGGCGACGTCGGAACGATCGTGCAGCTCGGCGAAGTGCTGGTGCTGGGCGGCGACACCCCGACGCTCGGTGCCCCGACCGTGGCCGGCGCGTCCGTCGCCGCCGAGGTTCTGGACCACAAGCGCGGCCCGAAGGTGATCGCCTTCAAGAAGCGCCGCCGCAAGAATTCGCGCCGCAAGCGCGGCTATCGCGACGAGATCACGGTGCTGCGCATCACCGAGATTCTCGCCGACGGCAAGAAGCCCTCGGTCGGGCCGCGCCCCAAGCGCGTCAAGGCTGAAAAGCCCGCCGCTGCCGACGACAAGGGCGAGGCCGCCTCGGCCTGACGACGATTTGAGCGCTTCCAGCATCACATGACGCGGAAGTCGCAAAACGTGAAGTGATTTCGTCATGGAATCACGCTACACAGATTTCGGATTTGGAGACGAGCGATGGCTCACAAGAAAGCAGGCGGTTCCTCGCGCAACGGGCGCGACTCGAAGGGCCAGCGCCTTGGCGTCAAGGTGTTCGGCGGCGAGCGCGTGATTCCCGGCAACATCATCATCCGTCAACGCGGCACCAAGTGGCATCCCGGCACCAATGTCGGCATGGGCACCGACCATACCC
>JBDHSY010000150.1:0-7055 GCA_039808405.1 Xanthobacteraceae bacterium | reverse complement strand
CCCAGCTATCCCCAAGAACAGTGTTGCGGAAGACTCGCAGCGCCTCGTCCGAGCACATCGCCGCCTCATGCGCTCGCGCGATCTGCATCCAGCTCAACCAGCCCGCCGGCGAATAGAGCGCCGAGAGATGGTAGCCGACCGTCGTAGGATCAACAGCTGCTGCCGTCGGTCGCCATTCGCCGCGCTCCAGCATCGTCGCCTTATGGTGCTCGGCAATCGCGCCATCGCAGGAGCCACATGAATAATGCGCGCTTTCTGGTCTCCCCTTGTCCCAGCGCAGCCGCTCGAACTTCAGCCACTGCATCTCGCGGCAATGCGGGCACGGCACGAAGTAGCGCCGCTGGTCGCTTGCCTCATATTCACGCTCGATGCGCGAGAGACCGCGGATCGTCGGCGTCGAGACCAGCAACACTTTCCGCCGATGCGCGAAGGTCAGCGACCGGGCCTCGGCGAGCGTCACCGGATCGCCTTCCTCGTCGGCCGAGGCCGGATAGGCGTCGACCTCGTCGAGAAAGATGTAGCGGGCCGGCGTCGAGCGCAGGCCCACCGCCGAGTTGGCGCCCGTCATGATCAGGATGCCGCCAGCGAATTCCTTGGACAGCATGGTGTTGCCGGCGTCGCGCGAGCGCGCCGGTTTGACGCGACCCCGCAGCTCGGGACTTTCGTCGATCAGCGGATCGATGCGTTGGCGCGAGTTGCGTTTGGCCAGGTCCACCGTCGGCTGAACGGCCAGCATCGGTCCCGGTGCCTGGTGGATGACAAAACCGATCCAGTTGTTGCCGGCTTCGGTCGCGCCGACCTGTGCGGCTTTCATGAACACAATGCGCTGCGCCGGATCGCCAGGCGATAGCCGATCCATGATCTCGCGCATGTAGGGCGTGCGCACGGTGCGATAACGTCCCGGCTCGGCGGACGCCCGCGATCCCAGCCGGCGATGGCGATCCGCCCACTGCGAGACTGTCAGGTCGGGGTCTGGCGTAAGGCCGCTGCGCCATGCGCGAAGGATCTCCGCGGCGCCGTCAAAACCAGGAATATCGTCATTCAAGTCGGGGGCGGATTTCCGCAAGGCTGCCAAGCTGGCTGCGGACATGGGCTTCCAGAACCTTCTGCATCAGCGCCGCCTCCACCATGATGCCCTGACCCAGTTCGCCGGACAGCTCCGCCGCCATCAGCGCTGCCGCCCGTGCCGGCCACGTCACCCAGGCATCGCGTTCCTCGCGCGCCAGCCGGAACACCAGCATCTCGGTGCGTGCCCGATCGATCAGCTCACCCTTCAAGATCTGCAGCTTCAACCGCCGCTCCTGCGCCTTCAGCACTTCGTTGGCGGTCTTGGCCTGCAGGTAGGTCATGCCACTACCAGCGACCGGTGCCGCCAGACCCTGTTCGCGCAGCGTGTCGCCAACGGCGGTTACAGCTTCCTCAGACACCGGCTTGAGCTTTGGCTGGGACGGCGTCCCGATCTTCGACAGATCGGTCGTTTCCGCACGACGCCGATTTGAAGCCGTCGCATCGATGCTGCCATCCGGATAAAGCACCAGCCGGCCGGCCGTCTTCGCCTTCTGGATGGCGCCGCGCGACAGTCCGGCATGGGCGGCGTACTGGCGCTCGCTCATGCCTTGCATGACAGTGTCCTTCTCAAGCCCGTGGGCGATCAGCCCATACATCGCCGCGATAGCTCATCCCTGTTCGCATACGAGATCGATTATCCGCGACGACGCTCCCAAAAATAGCAACAAAATGATCGTCTAATTCAGTTGATGATCACCGCAATCAGAGCATGACTGTCACCATCAGACCGAAGGAGGCCGTTATGGCAAAGGGTACGAAATCGACGGCTCTGGACGTATTCATCGCCAAAAAGCTCGAGATCGACGGAATGCTGCAGCGGCTGCAGGCGCTTAGCGACGAGCACTTTAACACGCACCCCGACGATATCGACTGGGGCGCCGTCGGCACGCTGAGCCACTACGGCGACAGACTGCGCAAGATCTGCGACAGCGCCTTCCACGAGGGCGAATACGCAGGATAGCGCAATCCCCACAAACGGATGCTCCGGCCCCGAAACCTTCGGGGCTCGGAGTTGTGGAAGCGGCGGAATGGTCCGGCCGCATCTGCGACGAAGGAAGCATCCCAATGCAACTCTCTGATACCCAGCTCATTATTCTCAGCGCCGCCAGCCAGCGTAGCGACTGGCACGTCCTGCCGCTGCCGGCTCACCTCAAGGGCGGCGCCGCCAACAAGGTCATCGCCAGCCTGCTCGGCAAAAACTTGATCGAGGAGTGTGATGCCGTGCGCGGCGATCCGATCTGGCGCGAAACCGGCGACGGTCACGGCACCACGCTGGTGCTGACCGAACACGCCTTCGCCGCGCTCGGCATTGCGCCGGATGCCGCAGATGATGTCGATGCCGCCTCCGGCGAAGACCATGCTGGATCAGGCAATGAGCCTGATGGCGAACCGGAGGGCGATCCCGAAAGCATGCCGGCGACCACGGACGCCCCCGAGCCGGAAGCGCCACAGCTCGCCACAGGCGCCGACACATACGCGCTCCCTGACACGGCGGACCATGACGCCAGTACGACGAATATCGCACCCGTGGCGCCCACACCCGCAACGTCGCACGCCCCACGCCCGCCGCGCCAGGACACCAAGCAGGCCACGCTGATTGCCATGCTGCGCGCGCCGGCGGGCGCGACCATCGACGAGATCGTCACCGCGACCGGCTGGCAGCCACACACTGTGCGCGGCGCCATGGCCGGCACACTCAAAAAGAAACTCGGGCTCGAGGTGACTTCCGAAAAGGTCGAAGGGCGCGGGCGGGTCTACGCCATACACGATTGACCGTGATAAAGCCTGTGAACCGCCGCTCGTGCAACCGGGCGGCGGTTTTCTCTGGTTGATGGATTGCCCAAATAGGTTCTTCCGGTAAGCTTATAGGCCGCACCGCAAACCGAAAGGACATCCTCATGGCCGAAACCTGGCTGCCCTCGCTCAAGACCGCAACGCCGCAAGAGGGCTTCGAGCTTGCCACCAAGCTGGCGCGCGTCGGCGTCAAGCTGACCCAGCCCTCCGCTGAGATCCGCGACAAGCTGCGCGCCGCCTATGAGCAGGACAGCACGCAGCTGATCGCCTCATCCCAGGTGATCGCCATTCATTTCCAGACGGTCGCTGCCGCCAACAATTACTGGCGCGACTGATCTAAGCCGAGCTCCCCTCAATCGTCGACCAGCAGCTCAGCTGCGAGAGTTCGAAGCGCATGCGCGGCAACCAGCGGGACCACGCCGTTGCCACAGAGGCGAAGCCGGTCCACCCGGTGGGCCAGCCCATCAGCGCCTCGACGAACAGCGGGTTCAAGGTCCGGCGCTGCTCGCAGGTATCGCTGCCAGCCATCGGCGTTGTGAGGACCTGGCGGCCAAGCAGTCCGTTCACCGGCGTGTTGGCAAGACTCGTTGCTCCATCCTTGTGATCGCGAGCCGTCGGCGTCATCCATATTCCGGCTGCATGGGTCAGGTCGGCCGTTTTTCGGTTGCCAGCACTCGGTTTGCAACCGTCGTTGGCCATCGGTGTCGGCCAATCCCGCGCCAGACCGTCCAAACCTCTCTCGTGCTTTCGTTCGCCACCGCGACAGCGGAAACTGTCGGTCTGCGGCGTTGGCCACAACCGCATCATCTCCGCGCGGTTGCCGCCGCTCGAGCGGGTTCCGGAGCAGGCGCGCGGGGTTGGCCAGGTCGTCGCCCTCGCGATGGGCGAGGATGAAGAGCCGCTCGCGCCGATGGGGCGCACCGACTTCCGCCGCCGTGAAGAGACCTGCCGCAAGGCGGTAGCCCATGTCGACCAGTCCTGTGGCGACCTCGGGAAAACCGAAGCGGAGATGATGGGCGACATTCTCGAGGAAGACGAAGGATGGTTTGCATTCGCCGATGATACGCGCGACATGCGGCCAGAGGTGGCGCGGATCGTCCGTACCCCGGCGCTTGCCGGCGACGGAAAACGGCTGGCACGGATAGCCCGCAGTGACGATGTCCATCGTTCCACGCCACGGGCGGCCGTCGAATGTGGCAATGTCGTCCCAGACAGGCGCGTGATCCAGAGCCGCGTCTTCCATCCGCGCCACGAGGATGGCTGCAGCATAGGCGTCCCGCTCAACGTAACCCATAGCCCGATATCCGGGGCAGGCGATAGCGAGTCCGAGATCGAGACCACCCGCGCCGGAGCACAGCGAAAGGCCGAGCAGGCAAGCGCTTCCGGCTCCGGCAGACAGACCGAAGGAAGATAGAGCCAGGTCATGCATGTCACATGGTGGCTTTGCGCTTGCACACCGGCTTGGCTGTATCGTCGGGTCTCGGGTCTTCGGCTGGGAGATCAGCGAGCCGCTCGGTCTTCACCGTAGTGAATGTCTTCCCGTCGCTATCGAGGATCGCGTCCTTGCCGGTTGCGGCCTGCCAGCGCTCGATCGCGACGTCGACATAGGCCGGGCTGATCTCCATCGCGTGGACGCGGCGGTCGTTGGCTTCGCCGGCCATGATCTGCGAGCCTGAGCCGCAGAATGGCTCGTAGCAGAGCCCGCCGCGCGCAACATGCTGGCGCATCGGGATGCCGAAGGCGTCGAGCGGCTTTGGCGTCGGATGGTCGGGCCGTTCGTCTTTCGTGAAGCTGGGTAGCAGCCACGTCGAGGGCAGCGTTTTTTCCGCCACTTTGGGCGGGCGCTTACCCTTGATCCAACCCATGAAGCAGGGCTCGTGCTTCCACAGATAATGGGATCGCGTTAGCACGCCGCGCTCCTTCACCCAGACGATCTGCTGATGCACGAAGGCGCCGGCCTTCTCCCAGCACGCTTCCAGCATCGCCTGACGACGCGAGGCGTGCCAGCAATACCAGGCGGCATCCTCTGCGATCGCTTCAGCAACGGCGGCGGCGATAAACTCGTCGTAGAGTTCTGCGCCCTGCGAAGAATCGTCCCAGGTCGTGCCGTAGGACGGCGACCAGTCCTTATTCTGGGTCGGATGATTGGTGCCGTCGTAATCGACAAGATACGGCGGATCGGTGGCGAACAGGATGGCGCGCTCGCCGTTCATCAGGCGGCGCACATCGGCGCGGTTCGTGCTGTCGCCGCAGAGCAGCCGGTGATCACCGAGGAGCCAGAGATCGCCCGTGCGCGACGCCGGATTGCGCGGCGGTTCCGGAATGGTGACAGGCGGTACACCGGCGTCGGCAGTACTCTCGTCCTCCGGCACGAATGCCAGCAACTTGTCCAGCTCGCCGTCGGAAAACCCAACCAACGACAGATCGAAATCCTCCGCCAGCAGTTCGTTCAGCTCAGCTGACAGCAATGCCTCGTCCCAGGGCGACTCCGTCAGCTTGTTGTCGGCGATGCGATAGGCCCGGCGTTGCGCCTCGGTCAGATGGCCGAGCACGATCACCGGCGCCTCGGTGAGCCCGAGCTGCGTGGCGGCCAACACCCGGCCATGGCCCGCGATCAGTTCGCCGTCGTCACCGACGAGACACGGCACGGTCCAGCCGAACTCGGCCATGGAGGCGGCGATCTTCGCGACCTGGTCGGGTCCGTGCAGCTTGGCGTTCCTAGCGTAGGGCTGCAGGCGCGCAAGCGGCCAGTGCTCGATCCGCTCTGGAGCGAAGGCGAGGGTCATGAACGATCCTGTCGATGATGGTGGTGGCGATCGGTGGTGTTGGCGCAGTGGATTCCGTCTGGCGGAATCCACCGGGCTCCAGCTGGATTTCCGGAGTCCAGGAATCCACCCCGGAGTCCACCATACAAGCTGCTGTTATTGCGTGGTTATTTCAGGTCGCACGCTGGCTTCCAGCCGGGGTGGCTTCCCAAAATTTCCGGCCTGTCGCTGGCGTTGTGCCGCGCCTCGCCCGCCAGCATACAAATATCGCCGGAAAGGAACCGCGATTTCAATCGGTTAGCTCCTATATTGCAAGCTCAGCGATTTCCGGATACGTTTCCGGAAATCGTCAAGACGGAGATTCGCCGCTATGCCGAACCTCGAACGAAAGCCTGTTACCGCCTATCGCCGACGATTGAAGCGGCGTGGCGTCGTCCGCGTTGAAGTGCATGTGCGCAAGGACGACGCCGCATTGGTCCGTAGCGTGGCTCAGGCGCTGTCAGACCCTGCACGTGAGGCCGAGGCCCGGGCCATGCTGCGAGAGCGTTTCGGTGCGAGCAAGGCGAAGGGATTCAAAGCGCTCCTGGCGGCAGCTCCACTGGAAGGGATCGATCTCGCTCGTGAGCGTGATCTCGGGCGAGATGTGGCGCTGTGAACTATCTGCTTGACACCAACGTCATTTCCGAGGTTCGCAAGGGCACCAGATGCGATCCGAACGTCACCGCTTGGTACGCATCGATCGACGATGCGGACATCTATCTCAGCGTGCTGGTGCTCGGCGAAATCCGCAAAGGCGTCGAGCGCGCCCGGCCGAACGATCCAGCCCAGGCCCGCGCGCTGGAGAAATGGCTGGAAACTGTGGTCAAGTCCTTTGCCGAGCGCATCTTGCCCGTCGATCAGGCGGTCGCGGATGAATGGGGCCGCATGAGCGCTAAGCGTCCCGTGTCAACCGTGGATGCGCTGCTCGCAGCGACCGCCAAAGTTCATGGCATGACGTTTGCGACGCGCAATGTGTCCGATGTTGCTGATCTCGGTGCCGGATTCGTCAACCCGTTCGAACATCGTGTTTGACGGGGCTGCAGCCTGCTTTCCGCTGGCCTTGCGCATTTCTTCACCGTGGTTGAACCGTAGGACTTGCATCGGTCATTGGTCAATCCGGAAACGATCGTGGCGTGCATTTTGTCGGCAAGCCATTGATCCGGTTGAGGAACGTCCCGCTCCAGCGCGGATATCCATCGTGCTACCCGCAGCTCCGCCCAGCCTGTACCGGCGGGCACGGCACCGAGCCGTAAGAGCAAAACACGCAGCAGTCGCCAGGTTTCGGCCGCAGCCGCTCGCCACAGCCCGGGCAAATGTAGAAAAACCGGCACGCATCGGTCGGCATCGTTTCCGTGGCCCGGTGAGCGCACTTCGGACAGGTGATCGTCG
>JBDHSY010000149.1:0-7102 GCA_039808405.1 Xanthobacteraceae bacterium | reverse complement strand
AACGCCGCCATCATCAAGGCGCGGCTGCCGCGCGGCGTGTCGCTTGCAGAAGCGCAGACGCAAGAGCGCGCGGAGACACCGGCTTGACGAGGAAGGCGTCGGCGCCGGCGGCGCGCGCCTTGCGCTCGTCGCCGCCGCGCCCGGAAACGCCGATGATCGGCACCCGGCCTTGCGGCGGCGGCAATGCGCGGATGGCGGCGATCGCCTCGATGCCGCTGGTGCCGGGCAGCACCAGATCCATCAGCACGGCGTCGAAGCCGCCGCCGGCGGCGCGGGCGATCGCCTCGTCGCCGCGGCCGACGAACGCGATGGCGTGACCGAGCTCGGTGAGGATCGCGCTCAGCACCACGCGCCCGAACGGGTTGTCCTCGACCCCGAGCAGCCGCAACGGCCGCGCCGGGGGTGCCGCGCCGGCGGCAGGCGGCGTGCCGGCGGCGGGAAGCGGCGCAGGGACGAGCAGCACCGTCATGGTGAAGGTGGTGCCGCCGGGCCGCCGCATGGCGACGACGTCGCCGCCCATGGCGCGCGCCAGCCGCCGGACCGACGACAATCCGAGCCCGGCGCCGCCGAACCGGGCGGCGATGGCGGCGTTGGCCTGCGTGAACGGGCGGAACAGCCGTCTCACCTCGGCCTCGGTGAGGCCGATGCCGCTGTCGGAGACGGCGAAGGCGACCCTGACCTTGCCCCTGACGGCGCGGCCGGCCGACACCTTGAGGCCGACGCGGCCGGATTCGGTGAATTTCACCGCGTTGTCGATCAGGTTTTCCAGCGCGGCGCGCAGCCGCACGGAATCGCCGACCACGAAGGTCGGCAGGTGCCCGGCCGTGGCGATGCCGGCCTTGAGGCCCTTGGCGGCGGCGCGGCCGGCCAGCGAATCGCCGGCGTGGCGCACCAGTGCGGTCAGGTCGAAGAAGTCGGCGCGGGTGGCGGCGCCGCGGTCGCGCAGCCGTGCCGCGTCGACGAACAGGGTGGCGAGCCCGGCCAGGTGTTCGGCGCTGGCCTTGATGGTCTCGGCCCAGCGCCGCTCGCGCTCGGGCAGGTTCGAGGTGACGAGCAGGTCGCTGATGGCGAGGATGCCGGTGAGCGGCGTGCGGACCTCGTGGGCGAACGCGGCCAGCGCCGTTTCGACGTCGCCCGCGACCTTGCCGGCGCTGCTTTTGCGCGGGCCGGCCGTGGTCTTGCCCGCGGTCTTGCCCATGGTCTTGCCGGCGCGCGGCGCGCCGGAGCGTGATGCCGGCGCAATGGCCTTGCGCGGAGCGCGCGGTTTGGCTGCCATGAATGTCCCCGTCCCGGCTATGGAGTGTCGCATGGCCCGGGAAGGGAGTCACGCGCCGGCGCGGGCGGCAGGCCGGCCATCCGGCGGATATCCGCAGGCGTGTAACCGCGCCCGCGCAGGCTGCGCAGACTGACGGCGTGGGTCGATTTCGACAGTTTGGCCCCGGCCGCGTCGACGATCAGGGCGTGGTGCCGGTAGAGCGGCGCGGGCAGGGCGAGCAGGCTTTGCAGCAGGCGGTGCAGGGCGGTGGCGTAAAACAGGTCCTGCCCGCGCACGACATGGCTGACGCCCTGGTCGGCGTCGTCGATCACGACCGAGAGGTGGTAGCTGGTCGGGGTGTCCTTGCGCGCCAGCACCACGTCGCCCCAGTCCTGCGGCCGGGCGGCGACGGTGCCGGTCTCGCCGTTCGGCCCCGCGCCCTGTTCGGTGAAGGTGAGCGCGCCGGTCGCGGCCAGCGCCGCCGCCATGTCGATCCGCAGCACGTGCGGCGCGCCGGCGGCCACCCGCCGCGCCTCCTCGGCCGCGCTGAGGATGCGGCCACGGCCGGGATAGAGCGGCGCGCCGTCGGGATCGCGGGCGATCGCACGACGGGCGATCTCGGCGCGGGTCTCGAACGCCGGATAGATCAGGCCGGCGCGGGCAAGCCGCTCCAGCGCCGCGCGGTAGAGCGGAAAATGCTCCGACTGGCGCCGCACCGGTTCCTCCCAGACGAGGCCGAGCCAGGCCAGGTCCTGGTAGATCGCCGCCTCGAAGTCGGGCCGGCAGCGCGCGCCGTCGATGTCCTCGATGCGCAGCAGGAAGCGCCCGCCGCTTTGCCGGGCGAGATCGAAGTTGATCAGCGCCGAGGCGGCATGGCCGAGGTGCAGAAAGCCGTTCGGGCTCGGGGCGAATCGGAAAACGGGTGGTGGCATGGGGAAGTTCTATCTACCGTCATGCCCGTGCTTGTCACGGGCATCCACGGCTTAACAGCCCTCTCTCTTTAATCCCTCCCCCGCTTGCGGGGGAGGGAAGGGTGGGGGGCGGATGACCGGGTCAAAAGGGCGTTCACGCCCGTCTTCGACGGGTCAAAAGGACGTTCACGCCCGTCTTCGACGGGTTATGCCCGGCAATGACGATAAGGGTACGACCATGCGTGGGGCAGTCGATTTGCGCGGCTGCAAAAATCCCGCCATGCTGAACCGCCGATGACCGCGTTCCTCCACAGCCAGGCTGATCTCGACGCCGCCGTCGCGGCGCTGGTGGCGGGCGACCCGCGGCTTGCGCCGGTGGTGGCGCTGGCCGGGCCGCCGACGTTGCGCCGCCGCGAACCGGGTTTCGCCGGGTTGGCCTCGACGATCTGCGGCCAGCAATTGTCGATCAAGGCGGCCGCCGCCATCTGGGGCCGGCTGACGGCCGCCTACGATCCGCTGCATCACGACCACATCCGCCGCGCGCGAGCCGACCGGCTCGGCCGCCTCGGGCTGTCGGCGGCCAAGATCAAGACCCTGAAAGCGATCGCAGGCGAGATCGCCAGGGGCCGGCTCGACCTCGCGGCGATGGCCGAGTGGCCCGCCGACGAGGCCCATGCCGCGCTGACCGCGCTGCATGGCGTCGGGCCGTGGACCGCCGACATCTATCTCCTGTTCTGCCTCGGCCATGGCGACGCCTGGCCGACCGGCGACCTTGCCGTGCAGGAGGCGATCCGCATCGCGCTCGCGCTCAAGGCGCGCCCGACGGCGAAGGACATGGCCACGCTCGGCGAGGCGTGGCGGCCGTGGCGCGGCGCCGCCGCGCACCTGTTCTGGGCCTATTACAAGGTGGTCAAGTCGCCCGGGTTCGAGGCGGTGGTGCCGGGCGAGACGAAGGCCGTTCCCCCGGCGCAACCGCCGGCGCGGCGCCTCGCCGCCGCCAAACCGGTGGCGCGCGGGCGTGCCAACGGCCGCGGCCGCACGGCCTGAGCGGGATTGGCGCCCTTCACAAGGCCGTCACGGTGCCTGTAGTATTGCGAGGTCGGTCGCATGCGGCCGAGTCGGGCCAGGAGCGGTGCTTGAACGCGCATGTCTCACAACATGTCTCCGTCGGAGGCTGGCCGGTATTGGTGCTGAATGCCGATTTCCGGCCACTGAGCTACTATCCGCTATCGCTGTGGTCGTGGCAGGACGCGATCAAGGCGGTGTTCCTCGACCGCGTCAACATCGTCGCGTGTTACGACCACGCGGTGCACAGCCCCTCCTTCGAGATGCAGTTGCCGAGCGTCGTCTCGCTCAAGTCGTTCGTCAAGCCAACCACGCATCCCGCCTTCACCCGCTTCAACGTGTTCCTCCGCGACAAGTTTACCTGCCAGTATTGCGGCGCCAAGGAGGACCTCACCTTCGACCACATCGTGCCGCGCTCGCGCGGCGGGCAGACGACGTGGGAGAACGTGGTCGCGGCCTGCTCGCCATGCAATCTGCGCAAGGCCAACCTGACGATGGCGCAGGCGCACATGTATCCGCGCCAGCAGCCGTTCGCGCCGAGCGTGCATCAGCTGCACCGCAACGGCCGGCTGTTTCCGCCGAACCACCTGCACGAAAGCTGGCTCGACTATCTCTACTGGGACACCGAACTCGATCCGTGAGGCGTGGCCGTCGTCGTCGCACGGCATGCGACTACGGTCTGACTTTCTCCCTGGGAGAGGAACTCCGGATGTCATTGCCGGGCTCGACCCGGCAATCCATCTTTCGTGGGAAGATGGACCCGCGGGTCAAGCCCGCGGGTGACGAGAGGTGGATCGGGGCGCCGTGTGCGAATTACGCGCGCGGGTGGGCGCTGTCGTAGACCGACAGCAGCCGCTCGGCGTCGATGCCGGTATAGACCTGCGTGGTCGACAGCGAGGCGTGGCCGAGCAGTTCCTGGATGGCGCGCAGGTCGCCGCCGCGGCCGAGCAGATGGGTGGCGAAGGAATGGCGCAGCGCGTGCGGCGTGGCGCTGTCGGCCAGCGCCAGCGCGCCGCGCAGCCGCTCCATGGTGAGCTGGATGATGCGCGGGCTTAGCGGTCCGCCGCGCGCGCCGACGAACAACGGCCCGTCCGGCGGCAGCCTATGCGGGCATTGCGCGACGTAGTCGGCGATCAGCGCCAGCACGTTGCGCAGCACCGGCACCATGCGGGTCTTGTTGCCCTTGCCGGTGACGACGATGACGTCGCCTTCGCCGGGCGCCGGCACGTCGTGGCGGCGCAATCCGAGCGCCTCCGAGATGCGCAGGCCCGAGCCGTAGAGCAGCGCCATCACCGCCGCGTCGCGCGTCCAGATCCACGGCTCGCGATCCTCGCCGGCGCGAAGCTCCGGCGCGGTGAGTCGTTTCGCCGGCGCCGGCGCGATCGGCTTCGGCAGGCTTTTGCGGATTTTTGGCGCGCGCACCGCACTGAGCGCGCCGAGCTTGCCCTTGCCTTCGCGCTCCAGAAAGCGGCCAAACGAGCGCAACCCGGCCAGCGCCAGCATCAGCGCGCGGCCATCGACGCCGGCCGCGCGCCGCGCCGCCATGAACGCGCGCACGTCGGCGATCTCCACGCCGGCGAAGTCGGCAAGCGAGGGCGGTGCCCCCTGGTGGTCGGTGAGGAAGGCGAGGAACTGGCGCAGGTCGCGGCCATAGGCGTCCTGCGTCTTGGGCGACAGCCGCCGTTCGCTGGCGAGATGCCGGAGCCAGCGCACCGTCTCGGCGGCGAGATCGCCGGCGCGCTGCGCGGCGGGCGGCTGCTCGGCGGACTGGCTCATCGCGGCCCCATGCTTGACAGACGCAGCGTTATCGCACCCTGTCCGTTGCCCCTGTGTTAATGCGGACCATCGTGACCATGGCAAGGCGCATCGTCGATGTTCTGGTGCCGGTGGCGCTCGACCAGAGCTATTCCTACGCCGTGCCGGCCGGCCTCGATGTCGCGCCGGGCACGGTGGTGAGCGTTCCGCTCGGCGCGCGCAGCGTCACCGGGGTGGTGTGGGCCGACAATCCCGCGCCCGATCCGCGCCTGCACAACCGCCTGAAGGAGATCGGCGAGGTCGTCGACGTGCCGCCGCTGCGCGAAGAACTGCGCGGCTTCATCGACTGGGTGGCGCGCTACACGCTGTCGGCGCGCGGCATGGTGCTGCGCATGGCGCTGCGGCGCGGCGAGGGGCTTGGCCCGGAGCGGGTGCGCGCCGGCGTGCGGCTGGTCGGCGCGCCGCCGCAGCGCATGACGGCGGCGCGGCAGCGCCTGCTCGCGGTGGTCGCCGACGGGCTGCTGCACGGCAAGGCCGATGCCGCGCGCGAGGCCGGCGTCTCCACCGGCGTCATCGACGGACTGGTGGACGAGGGCACGCTGACCGTCGAGCCGCTGCCGAAGCCGCCTGCGCCGCCCGCGCCCGATCCGTCGTTTGCCGCGCCCGATTTTACGCCGGAGCAAGGACCCGCGGTCGCGGCGATGCGCGCGCATGCGACAAGCGACACGTTCCGCGTCGCGCTGCTCGACGGCGTCACCGGCTCGGGCAAGACGGAGGTGTATTTCGAGGCGGTCGCCGAGATGGCGCGGCGCGGCCGGCAGGTGCTGATTTTGATGCCGGAGATCGCGCTGACCGGCCAGTTCCTCGACCGTTTTGCCGCGCGCTTCGGGGTGCGGCCGCTGGAGTGGCACTCTGAGTTGACGCCGCGCAGCCGCGCCCGCACCTGGGCGCAGGTGGCCGACGGCGAGGCGCGCGTCGTGGTCGGGGCGCGCTCGGCGCTGTTTCTGCCTTACGCCGATCTCGGCCTGATCGTCGTCGACGAGGAGCACGACCAGGCCTACAAGCAGGACGAGGGCGCCCACTACCACGCCCGCGACATGGCGGTGGTGCGCGCGCACATCGCAAAAATCCCGATTGTGCTGGCGTCCGCCACGCCCTCGGTGGAAACGGAGGTGAATGCGCGAAGCGGCCGCTACCAGCGCATCGCGCTGCCGTCACGGTTCGGCGGCCAGACCATGCCGCAGATCGAGGCCATCGATTTGCGGCGCGAAGGCGCCCCGCGCGGCCGCTTCATCTCGCCGCCGCTGGCACAGGCGGTGAAAATCGCGGTCGAACGCGGCGAGCAGGCGCTGCTGTTTCTCAACCGGCGCGGCTATGCGCCGCTGACGCTATGCCGCGCCTGCGGCCACCGCTTCGCGTGCACCATCTGCGATGCCTGGCTGGTCGATCACCGCTTCCGCAATCGGCTGGTGTGTCATCACTGCGGCTTCTCGATGCCGCGTCCGCACCAGTGCCCGCAGTGCGGCGCCGAGGACACGCTGGCCGCCATCGGCCCCGGCGTCGAGCGCTTGCAGGAGGAGGCGGCGGCGCTGTTTCCCGAGGCGCGCACCATGGTGCTGTCGAGCGACCTGATCACCTCGATCGAGACCATGCGTGCCGAACTGAACGAGATCGCCGAAGGGCGCGTCGATATCGTGATCGGCACGCAGCTCGTCGCAAAGGGTCATCATTTTCCGCGGCTCAATCTGGTCGGCGTGATCGACGCCGATCTCGGGCTGGCCAACGGCGATCCGCGCGCCGCCGAGCGGACGTTTCAGTTGCTCAATCAGGTGATCGGCCGGGCCGGGCGCGAACAGGGGCGCGGGCTGGGTGTCTTGCAGACCCACCAGCCCGAGCACCCGGTGATCAAGGCGCTGGTCGCCTGCGACCGCGAGGCGTTCTACGACAGCGAGATCGCAAGCCGCGAACGCACCGGCTATCCGCCGTTCGGGCGGCTGGCGGCGTTGGTCGTGTCGGGGGGCGATCGCCCGGCAACGGAAGGCTTTGCCCGGCGGCTGGCGGCGGTGGCGCCGCGCCACGACCAGATCGTCGTGCTCGGCCCGGCGGAGGCGCCGCT
>JBDHSY010000148.1:0-7127 GCA_039808405.1 Xanthobacteraceae bacterium | reverse complement strand
GTCGGAATAGCTCGGGCCGTAGAAGAAGTTGTAGGGCGCGGCCTTGGCCTTGCCGGCGGCGCCGGTCGGGTCGGTCAGCTGCCCGGCATAGGAGGCCGACAGGAACGGGATCTTGTCCTGCGCCACAAAACCGGTCAGCGCCTCGGTGTCGGCGGTGCCCCAGCCCATGATCGCGGCGACCTTGTCGGAGCCGGTCCACTTCTTGTACTGGGCGATCGCGCGCGGCACCTGATAGCCGTAATCGACGGTCTCGATATCGACCTTGGTGCCGTTGATGCCGCCGTTCTTGTTGATCCAGGCGAAGGTGTCGGCGACGGCCTGGCCGTATGGCGTGCCGACGTCGGAGGTGCCGCCGGAATAGTCGGCGAGGTGGCCGATCCGGATCGCCGACTGGGCGAACGCGCCGCTCGCGCCGAGCACCAGCGCGAGCGCCGCGCTGCCAAGCAGGGTGGTGATTTTCATGGGGTCTTCCTCCTGTTGCCTCTTGAAACCTGTGGTCGGGTCCGCCCCGCTTTAGTGCGAGAACGGGTAGAACTTCCAGTACGCCTTGATCTGGTGCCAGCGGTGCGCGAGCCCGTCGGGCTCGAACACCAGAAACGCGATGATGATCACGCCGATGGCGATCTCGCGCACGAAGGTGATGTTGTTCTTCAGCGCCAGCGTCTGGTCGATGACGCCGCCGCGCAGCGCCGCCGACAGCCACTCCATCGCCTCCGGCAGCAGCACGACGAAGGCGGTGCCCATCAGCGTGCCCATCACCGAGCCGAGCCCGCCGATGATCACCATGGCGAGGAACAGCACGGAGCGCTCGATGCCAAAGCCTTCGTAGGAGACGACCAGCTGGTAGTGCGCATAGAGCGCGCCGCCGATGCCGGCGAAGAACGCAGCGATGCCGAACGACAGCGTGCGGTAATAGGTCAGGTTGATGCCCATGATCTCGGCGGAGAGATAATGGTCGCGCACCGCGATCAGGGCGCGGCCGTCGCGCGTGCGCATCAGGTTGGTGACGAGCAGGAACGACACCACGACATAGGCGAGCACGACGTAGAAATACTGGTGGTCGCCGGTCAAGGTGTAGCCGAAGATCGAGAACGGCTCGGCCGTGGCCGGCACCGAGCCGCCGGAGAACCATTCGGCGCGGGCGAAGAAGTCGAGCAAAATGTACTGCGCGGCGAGCGTGGCGATGGCGAGGTAGAGGCCCTTCAGCCGCGCCGCCGGCAGGCCGAAGATGAGGCCGACCAGCGCGGTGACGAGCCCCGACAGGGGAATAGCGAAAAACGCCGGCACGCCCATCTTCGAGGACAGGTAGGCCGAGGTGAAGGCGCCGAACAGGAAGAAGGCGGCGTGGCCGAGCGAGATCTGGCCGGTGTAGCCGACCAGCACGTTGAGGCCGAGCGCGGCGATGCCGTAGATGCCGATGGCGATCAGCATGCTCATCCAGTAGTCGTTGAGCACGAACGGCGCCAGCGCGCACAGCACCGCGCCGGCGATGGCGAAGTTGCGGCTCGTCACCGTCGGGAAGATGGTGGTATCGACCGCGTAGGAGGTGCGGAAGTCACCGGCGGGGATCAGGGAACTGGCCATCGCGCTACGACCCGCAGTGCTTGATTTGAATCATGTCCATGCGCTTCTTTTCAAGAGCATGATCGTTTCCGAAAACCGGTAGCCACTTTTCGGCGATCATGCGTGTCACACCCGCTCGATGTCCTTGGTGCCGAACAGCCCGTACGGCTTGATCATCAGGATGATGATCAGGACGTAGAACGGCGCCACCTCATAGAGATTGCCCCAATGGAGATATTCGCCGTCGATGAACTGCGCAAAATTCTCCAGCAGTCCGATGATGATGCCGCCGAGCACCGCGCCGCCGATGGAATCGAGGCCGCCGAGGATGGTCGCCGGAAACACCTTGATGCCGTAGATCGACAGCCCCGACGACACGCCGTTGACCACCGCGACGACGACGCCGGCGACCGCCGACACCGTGGCCGAGATCGCCCACGACATCGCGAACACGCTCTTGACCGAAATGCCGAGCGACTGCGCCACCTGCTGGTCGAAGGCGGTGGCGCGCATCGCGAGGCCGTGTTTTGAGGCCTGGAAGAACCACGCCATGCCGGCGATCATCGCCACTGAGACAATCAGGCTCATGACGTAGACGGTCTGGATTTGCAGGCCGAGCAGCTCCACGGACTGGCTGGCGAACACGCGCGGGAACGGCTGCGGGTTGACGCCAAAAATCCACTTCATCGCCGCCTGCAACACGGTGGACAGCGCGATCGTCACCATGATGACCGAGATGATCGGCTCGCCGATCATCGGGCGCATGAACACGAGCTGCACCAAAATGCCGAAGACGAACATGAACACCATGGTGATCGGCATCGCCAGGTAGAACGGCACCTGGTACTTGATCATCAGCGCCCAGCACACCCAGGCGCCGACCAGCAACAGTTCGCCCTGCGCGAAGTTGACGACCTGGGTCGCCTTGTAGATCAGCACGAACGACATCGCGACCACGCCGTAGAGCGTGCCGACCACGAGGCCGTTGACCAGAAGCTGGATGAGGAGTTGCGTGTTCATCGCGGCGGTTTCCTTGCACCCATCGCCGTCACGCCCGCGCTTGTCGCGGGCATCCACGTCTCTTTTGCCGAGAAACCGTGAAGACGTGGATGGCCGGGACAAGCCCGGCCATGACAAAGGATATGACGCCCCCTCATTCCGCGGCCTCCGCGACTGTCGCACCAAAGCCGAGGTCGACCACCTTGAGCGTGGTGCGGATGCGCTGCGTGGTGCCGTCCTGGAAGCGGATCACGGTGTCGATGTCGATCGAAGGCGCGCCGCCGTAGATCGCATCGATGATTGTCGCATATTTGTCGTTGATGACGCTGCGCCGCACTTTTCGCGTCCGGGTCAGTTCGCCGTCGTCGGCGTCGAGCTCCTTGTAGAGCAGCAGGAACTTCGAGATGCGCTGCGCCGGCGGCAGCGTCGCGTTGACCGTCTCGACTTCCTTGCGCAGCAGTTCGTACACCTCCGGCCGCGCCGACAGATCGGAGTAGGTGGTGAACGCGATGCGGTTGCGCTCGGCCCATTTCGACACGATCGAGAAGCGGATGCAGATCATCGCCGCGAGGTAGTCGCGGCCGGCGCCCAGCACCACCGCCTCGGCGATGAACGGCGAGAATTTCAGCTTGTTCTCGACATACATCGGCGAGAAGCGATGGCCTTGCGCGGTCTCGGCCAGGTCCTGGATGCGGTCGATGACCACCAGTTCGCGGTTGTTGTTGAAGTAGCCGGCATCGCCCGAGTGCATCCAGCCGTCGTGCATGTCGGCCTTCGAGGCGTCCGGGTTCTTGTAGTAGCCGAGGAACATATTTGGGTGGCGCACCACGATCTCGCCGACGCCGTTGGCGTCCGGCTGATCGATGCGGATTTCGATGTCGTCGGCCATCGGCACGCCGGTGGTGTCGGGATCGACGTGCCCGGGCTTGTGCAGCGTATAGGCGCCCAGCAGTTCGGTCTGGCCGTAGAGCGTGCGCAGCGGCACGCCCATGGCGCGGAAGAACCTGAAGGTGTCGGGGCCGAGCGCCGCGCCGCCGGTCGCGGCCGAGGTCAGCCGGGTGAAGCCGAGGCGGTCGCGCAGCGCGCGGAACAGCAACATGTCGGCGAGGCCAGAGCGGTTGCCGTGCTCCAGCGCTTTGAGCCCCGTCTTCATGCCGATGTCGTAGAGTTTCTGCTTGAGGGCGGTCGCGTCCATCACGCGGGCGCGCACGTCGGCGGCGAGCGCTTCCCAGATGCGCGGCGCGAACAGCACGAAGGTCGGCGCGATCTCGCGGAAATCGTTCGTCATCGTCTCGGGCTCTTCGACGAAGTTGATCTTCATCCGCGACAGAAGCCCCATGCCGAGCGCATAAATCTGTTCCATGATCCACGGCAGCGGCAGCACCGAGACGTATTCGTCGTCCGGTCCCTTGGGGTCGAAGGCGAGATAGGTGGCGCAGTGGCGGAGAATCGCGCCGGCCGACAGCATCGCCAGCTTGGGGTTGGAGGTGGTGCCGGAGGTGGTGCACAGCACGGCCACCGCCTCACTGTCGGTGGCATCGACCAGGCGGTCGTAGAGGTCGGGCTCGCGGCTCGACCGGGCGCGGCCGAGCTCGGCGAGCTTTTCCGCGGTCATCAGCCGCGGGTCGTCGTATTTGCGCATGCCGCGCGGATCGGAATAGACGATGTGGCGGACGCTCGGGATGCGCTCGCCGAGGCCGATCAGCTTGTCCACCTGTTCCTCGTCCTCGGTGAACACCACCTTGGCTTCGCCGTAGGTCAAAAGGTAGGCGACCTCGTCGTCGAGCGCGTCGCGGTACATGCCGAGGCTCATGGCGCCGATGGCATGGGCGGCGATCTCCGCCGCCACCCAGTCGGGCCGGTTGTCGCCGATGATGCCGATGACGTCGCCGGCCTTGATGCCGAGTTCGATGAGGCCGAGCGCAAAATCGCGGGTGCGGGTGTGGTAGTCGTCCCAGGTGATCGGCCGCCACAGGCCGAAATCTTTCTCGCGCAGCGCCGCCTCGCGGCCGTGCTCGCGGGCGTTGAGCCGCAGCATTTTGGCGAATGTCGGCGCCTGCCGGGCGCGGGCGTGGTAGTCGAAAGCGGCCTGCCGGGTCATGCGCTCGCCTCCAGCGCTGCGGGATCGTCGTCGGGATCGCGCAGCGCCTCGTCTTCCTCGCCGAGATAGGCGCGCTTGACGTGCGGATCGGCCAGCACCGCGGCCGGGTCGCCCTCGGCGATCTTCTTGCCGAAATCGAGCACCACGACACGGTGGGAGATGTCCATCACCACGCCCATGTCGTGCTCGATCATCACCACCGTCATCCCGTACTCCTCGTTGAGATCGACGATGTAGCGGGCCATGTCCTCCTTCTCCTCGAGGTTCATGCCGGCCATCGGCTCGTCGAGCAGGATGAGCTTTGGCTCCAGCGCCATCGCGCGAGCGAGCTCGACGCGCTTGCGCAGGCCGTAGGAGAGGGTGCCGGCGGTGGCCTTGCGCACCGGCTGCAGGTCGAGAAAGTCGATGATCTCCTCGACCTTGCGGCGGTGTTCCAGCTCCTCCTTGCGGGCGCCGGTCAGCCAGTACAGCGAGCCGGTGAGAAAATTGTTCTTCAGGAGGTGATGGCGGCCGACCATGATGTTGTCGAGCACGCTCATGTGGTGGAACAAGGCGAGGTTCTGGAAGGTGCGGCCGATGCCGAGCGCGGCGCGGGCGCTGGTCGGCAGCCCGGTGATATCCTGGCCGCGGTAGAACAGCTTGCCTTCGGTCGGGTGGTAGCGGCCGGAAATGCAGTTGACGATCGAGGTCTTGCCGGCGCCGTTGGGGCCGATGATCGAGAACAGTTCGCCCTCGCGGATCGAGAAGCTGACGTCGGTCAGCGCGCGCACGCCGCCGAAGCGTAGGGAAACCTGCCGCACGTCCAATGCGTCGTCCACGAACGTCCCTCCTGTGGCGGCGTTTGCACGCTCTTTCGCCTGGACCCCGACACTTGGGCCCCGAAACCGCGGGCCCCGCGTTTCGCTGGCCTGTTCAAGTCGCGGATTTTGCCCGCAAATCGCCATGCCGCCAAGTAGGCCAAAGGTCAGCCTGAAGTCGTAGGCGAACGGGCCCGGCGGGGCCGGGTCGTCGCGGAACGACGCCCGGCGCCATCCCGCGAACCCCGACGATCTGCCTAACCCATATGATAAAGCGTCGCCTTGAAATGTCTTGCGCGCGACAATTGGGTAAGCAATCCTCACCGGAGCATCATGATTGCCGCCGATCATCTCAAACGTGTCGCGGTATGGGCGCCTGATCTCACCGACCGGGAAACCGAGGTGGCGCGCGCCGGTATCTCGGAGCGCGCGTTCGCCGCGAACGAACTGATCTGCATGCGCGGCGACCGCTTCGAGTACTGGACCGGGGTGGTCAGCGGGCTGGTGCGGATCGGCACGGTGGCGCGTTCGGGCAAGGCCACCACCTTCACCGGCCTCACGGCCGGCGCCTGGTTCGGCGAAGGCTCGGTGCTCAAGAACGAGCCGCGGCGCTACGACGCGGTGGCGCTGCGCGACAGCCGGGTGGCGCTGATGGACCGCACCACCTTCCTTTGGCTGTTCGAGAACAGCGTCGGGTTCAACCGTTTTCTGGTGGCGCAGCTCAACGAGCGGGTCGGCCACTTCATCGGGCTTCTGGAATACGACCGGATGCTGGGGCCGACCGCACGGGTCGCCCGCTGCATCGCGTCATTGTTCAACCCGATCCTCTACCCGGAATCGGCGCGCCACCTCGACATTACCCAGGAGGAGATCGGGGCGCTGTCGGGCATCTCGCGGCAGAACGCCAACCAGTGCCTCAAGGCGCTGGAGAAGGAGGGCCTGCTGCGGCTGGAATACGGCGGCGTCACCATCGTCGATCTCGACCGGCTCAGCCGCTACGGGGAATAGGGCAGGGCGGCTTCGCGGTCTGCCGCTCCGGGCTATGGAGCGCTCCACATTTTGACGGAGATACCTTACGCTGTCATGGCCGGACTTGTTCCGGCCATCCACGTCTTGACTTGTTAAGCCGCCATTAGAGCTTCGCTTCTGATGGAATCAGAACCGGAGCTCTAGGCTTTTGTTTTGTCGCGTTTTCTTCACGCGAACCGGTTCCCACTTCGCTTGAAAACGCTCCAAGACGTGGATGCCCGGCATAAAGCCGGGCATGACGAAGCACGATGGATGAACCGTCAAATCCGCAGCAGCCATGGGAAATAGGCGTTACGGCCGGTTGCGGCTTCGCGGGCCTGACGCTCCGGCCCGCCGCCGCCTCACACCTCCAGCCACTCCTTGCGCACCGCATCGTTGGCCTTGAGTTCCGCGGGCGTGCCCTCGAACACGATGCGGCCGTGGCCCATGATGTAGAGGCGGTGCGAGATCTTCAGCGCGATCGACAGCTTTTGCTCGACCAGCAGGATGGCGACGCCGGCTGCGGCGATGCGCGCGATCAGCTCGCCGACCTGCTGCACGATGAGCGGCGCCAGCCCCTCGGTCGGCTCGTCGATCATGATCAGCTCGGGGTCACCCCTCAGCGTGCGGCATGTGGTGAGCATCTGCTTCTCGCCGCC
>JBDHSY010000147.1:0-7170 GCA_039808405.1 Xanthobacteraceae bacterium | reverse complement strand
CAGGCGTTCTGGGAGGCGGTGATCGGCCTGCTCCTGCTGATCGGCGCCGCCGTGCTGGTGATGAGCAACGCCTATCGCGAGATTCGCGAGATCTACATCTTCGCCGGCGTCCTGGTGCTGCAGAGCCTGCCGTTCCTGTCGGCGGTGGCGATCGCGCTTTTGGAGCACTCGCGCATCAACCAGTTCAGCTTCTGGCGCAATGGCGCCATCCGTGCCGCAGAACTGATCGGGCTGCGCCAGCCCGCGATGCTGCCGTCGCCGGCGGACATGCAACCGGTCGCCGTCCCGGTCGAGGCGCCGCGCGAGGGCGGCTAGCGCGTTGTCGAGCGCCGCCTGCTTCGCCGCTTGACCCGAGGGCGAAAGCCGGTTCGCCTCAAGACAACGCGTCAAAACGATAACCCGGAGTTCCCGGTCTGATCCCGTCGAGCGGCGAAAGTCCAGGTTCGCGGCCGCCGGCGCAACGCCGGCGTGCGGAAAGGCGTGGTGAGCGCGGAGGGACTCGAACCCTCGACCCCATGATTAAAAGTCACGTGCTCTACCAGCTGAGCTACGCGCTCACGTCGGGCGCTGTGTAAGAGGCTGGCCCGGACGGGTCAATAGCACGCCGAAAATGCCTTCACACCCTGCCCGGTGCCATCCCGGCCGCCGCCGCGCCCCTGCCCTGCTTTTGATCCCGTCACAGGCGGACCTGCTCTGCCTAGTGGTGATCATGGGTGCCTAGCCGATGGTGCAGCCGGGCGTCATGCGTCTTGAAATGCTCGGTGAACCACCGGTCCAGCCGGCGCGAAAGCTCGGTCGAGGAGTCGTCCGGGGCGGCCTCGTAGTTATCCATGATCTCGCGGATCTCATCGAGCAGTTGCTCGTGCGCCGTCTTGTGCTGGGAAAACTGGTCGTAACCCTTCTCCTGCATGAACCGCTCTTCCAGCGCGAAATGGGACGAGATGGCCTGGAAGATTTTGCCGAGAAACGCGGCGGTATCCAGGTCGCCGGCTTGGCGCGACAAGCGCTCGTGAAGATCGTTGATCAGGTCGATCATTTCGCGATGCTCGTAATCGACGTCGGCGACGCCGACGCTATAGCTGTCTTTCCACTCTATCAGTGCCACGGATTGCTCCCTCACCCAGCCCCGGCCGATACGGCGCCGCAGCCAAAAATAGCCGACCAGCGACGGCGGGGCGTTAACCTGGATCAAGCGCCCTCGCCTCCAGCCGCGTGGCCGGCCGAGCTATCCTCGTAGGAAAAAATGCTTATATGGAATCGTCCGCGAGCTGGGCGCGAGGAAACGGAGCACTGCGTCGACGCCACAGCCCTCGAACATCGAAGCGACTCGCGGCAATGGTAGCTGTAGATCGACCGCGATCCGGCCCGCGTTGACGGAGACGGACGTTCGTCGAAACCACGGATTGCGCCAGGAGAGGAGAATGACTGAATTGCGTTCCGGCCTCCCGATCGTTTCCTTTGCCGATCAGCCTGCAATGGAGGCCTGGTTGGCCGCGCAACCGGCGGATTCGAAAGGTGCATGGATCAGATTCCGCAAGAAGGGGTCGAGCGTCGCCAGCGTCACCAAAGCTCAGGCGATCGACAGTGCCCTTTGCTTTGGCTGGATCGACGGCCAGATCGACAAGTATGACGCTGAAAGCTGGTTGATACGCTTTACCCCCCGCCGAGCGCGCAGCAGGTGGTCGGATGTCAATCGAAAACGCGCGCTGGAACTGATTTCGGAGGGGCGTATGCAGCCATCCGGGCAGCTGGAAATTGACAAAGCGAAGGCCGACGGCCGATGGAAGGCGGCGTATGCGCCAGCCAGCCAAGCGGAGGTCCCGCCGGATTTTCAGGCCGCGCTCGATGCAAATCCGAAGGCCGCAGCTTTCTACGCGACGCTCACTGGCGCTAACCGATATGCGATCTTGTATCGGATCGGCGCGGTGAAGAAGGCCGAAACCAGAGCGCGAAAGATCAGCGAGTTCGTCGGCATGCTGGAACGCGAAGAGACCGTCCACGGCTGAAACAACCGTTCTTCGCCGGTGTTTGGTGGGACGTGCGGGATAGCGATGAGAACTACGTTTACGCTATAGCCCTCTAAAATAGGGCAACGAGAGAAAGACTGACATCGGGTGGGAAGCGGAATGTCCGGTGTTGGGCTTGGCATGAAGGATAGCTGTAATTACCGCGCCGATGTCCTTCTTCGAAAGGTAATAAGAAACGTCACCCGAGCCCGTCCACGAGACCCACGGCTATTCAAATTTCTGTTTCATCGTGGCTGGCGCAGCCTCAAATACGCATCTTCCTCAGCGCCTTCGAGATTCGCAGTGATGTCCTCAGCGACATTGACGTCTAGATATACTATTATAACAGGCAACGTCCAACAGCAAGATAACCACGACGTCTATGCTATGGCGCAAATCACGGAGCCACTGGCGGCGTAGAAACCAACCCGATCCACCTTAGCCGTGCCGCCAAACGGTCTCACCAAGCGGTCCCACTCACTACTCGCGCCTTATCACCTTCATAGATGGCTTGTATGGATTTTCTCGCTCTCGCCCCCGATCAGTTTGAAAACTTAACCTTCGATCTTTTGCAGGCCGCAGGACTGAAGAACTTGGTCTGGCGTACTCCCGGGGCTGACGGAGGAAGAGATATTGAAGGCGAGTTCACGTCTTTAGACTTCAGCAAACACCACCAGCACCAGAAGTGGTACGTTGAGTGCAAAAGATACTCGAATTCGATCGACTGGCCCACCGTATGGCAGAAGATCGCATATGCAGAGAGCCGAGGAGCGGACTTCCTGCTCTTGGTGACAAACAACAACCCATCTCCAGCGTGCGAGAATGAGATAGCGATATGGAATCGCCAAAAGAAATCCGTCTCTGTTCGTATTTGGCGGGGGTATGAACTTGAGGGGATTCTTAAGAACTATCCGCAGGTCGCAGCGAAGTACGGATTACTGGGGAAGTCTGTCGAGGCCGAATTGAGCCTTCAGTCGATGACGTTCGAAGCAATGAAGCTTGCTCAGTCATCCTACGTTGCGCAAGAACTTGGCGTGTCTAACGAACTGGCGTTGGAAGCGAACGCGGCGCTCTCCGAACTCATTTCGTTACGCTACTCTCAAATTCGGACCTACGGGCGGATGATTCGCCAAAGCGGCAACACCGTGCCAAGCTATAAATGGCTTTCCTGGAGCGGTCCCTGGGTTGGTTGGGATGATGCGGGCATGAGGGCACTTCTCACCATGGCTAGGCACCTTACAGGCTCGGCAGCAATTAACGCTGACTGCAGCGGTGGCGAGGTTTCACTCCTTTTTGGAAGCCCACGGTTTGCAATCGATGGGGCGGGAGAAAAGGCCTTTATTGAAATTGCATCATGGTCCGACGCTGAAGTCGTCGAGATTGCTAAAGACTCAATAAAGCTATCCAGCCGTTGTTAAAGGGGAAAGTCATTGGATCAGGAAATGTCCACGCCCACCAACCTCGATCTCACCCTTCTGGCTAATTTCGTTCATCAGGTGGTCAATCCACTGAACGGCGTTGCTGGAACACTCGATAACCTGGCGGACGGCGTTATCGAAGGAGAAGAGCGACGGCTACAGAGGTTAAATGCAGCACGCGCGCAATTGGAACAGTGCATTACACTGATCAGGAACCTCGCGTTTTTGGCACAAGGAAGCGGTGGTGTAGCGGATCATGACCAGCGCAAGATCGTGCTTCCCCAAGTCATAATCGAGTCTGCGATGTTCTTTCAGGAGGATGGCAAATCAAAGCAAATAGAGATTAACCTGCTTGATCGGGCGACACAAAACATAATCAAAGGTCACCCTGAGCTTATTCGCCAAGTCCTCATGAATATCTTCGACAACTTCATAAAATATGGCAAACGAGGCGTACCCGTCGAGGTCAATCAGCGCATTCAGCGTTCAACTGGAATGGCACTGATAGAAATCAGGGGACTTTCTGCATACCCCGTCGATCAGGAAGATCTTGTTCAAATTGGAAATTTGGGTTTCCGGGGTAAGAATGCAAAAAAAATAGTGGCGTCCGGAAGCGGCCTTGGAATGTATATTTGTCGGAAGATTATCGAGGGTGAAGGGGGCAGCCTGCACATGGAAGCAGGAGCGCAAGGAAAGGTGCTGTTTCTAATCAAGCTTCCGATAGGGGGGTAGGGGGAATAGATGGCAAAGACGACAGACTCGAAAACAGTCGTCCTGATCGACGACGAGCTCCACAATATGAGTTGGATGGTTGATTATCTGAGCAGTTGTGGCCTCGGCACACTAACCGCGTCGAACGCGAACGATGCTGTCGCTATCCTGGAGAGGGAGATTTATCGAGCGATAATCGTGGATCTCAACATCCCGATAATGGATCCGCTAACTAGCACAGCTCTTGCAAAGGGCGATGTATACGGTCGTTTCCCAGGCCTCTATGTAGCTTTCCATGCGCGGAATAAGGGCTACCGTAATCGGCAAGTTGTAATCTACTCCGTCCATCGCGACGCGGCGGTCTCCGAAGAGGCAGCCCGTCTCGGATGCACCTACATCATTAAGGGCCGGCCGAAAGAGATAAAGCTCGAACTGGATGCCGTTGTAAGCTTTGATCCGACTTTGCCGTAGGTTCCCTCTGCCTGACCGTTCGAAAACGGCCACCGAAACGCAGAAGCGGAATGGCGAGGGAATTTCGGTTTGATGGAAAGCACAATTTACCGGGGAACGGCCGGAATGGCGTCGGGAACTGCCGTTGTGGCCTCAAGATATCTCGGGCTGTAGCGTAGAATCGGCGGTTTACTATCTCACCCGGTGGCGAGGCGGTGATCGGCGGTAATATCGCGCTATAGAGGGCAATCGGCGGGGATGGCGGAAGGGGTGGGATTCGAACCCACGGTGCCCTTGCAGGCACGGCGGTTTTCAAGACCGCTGCCTTAAACCGCTCGGCCACCCTTCCGGTCTAATACCTCGGTCACCTATCGAAGAGCCGCGCCTGCCGGAACAGGACGCTGCCACTGGAATGCCACCGCTCGAAGGTGAATTTCGTTCCCAGCCTATGCCGGCTGCGCCGACGGCCAGCGCTGCCCGGTCGTCTGTTTGCGGAAACAGGTGACAGTAGCCCTCGGCGTGATCGTGGGAGAGCCATGGCCGAGACGGCGGCTGGTTGTCAACACGTCGAGGCCGGCGGCGACCGAATGCGAGGCGGGAGTTTTCTCCGCAGCCTTGGCCCGCGCTTGGCCCGCGCCCGCGGTCAAAACCGTTT
This sequence comes from Xanthobacteraceae bacterium, assembly GCA_039808405.1. GTDB lineage: Bacteria > Pseudomonadota > Alphaproteobacteria > Rhizobiales > Xanthobacteraceae > PRO6. The sequence goes on along the minus strand of JBDHSY010000147.1, from coordinate 1,930 downwards.
TCCGCGAAAGGTCCGGTCCGAGAAAGTCGTCAAACGGCGGACCGGCAGGCTCCCTTCCGCGGCGCCCGACGCCCGAAACCGCCCACAGGCGGCGACTTGCCGAGTCGGGCAAACGCCACTATAGCTGCCCGGCCAGAAGGCACCGCAGTCGCGGACCGGCCTGCCGGGACCGCACGGCGCCCGAAAGCCGGGTTCCGCCCGGCACGGTGCCGGCGAAACGGCAAGCGGCGCGTCGCCAGACGCAACCGCCGGTTTCGCTCCCTTCGTCTATCGGTCAGGACGCCACCCTTTCACGGTGGAGAGAGCGGTTCGATTCCGCTAGGGAGCGCCAATCTTTCCTCCGGCGGCGCTGGCCGCCACGGCCGGCGAGCGCTCAGCGCGCGGCCGGAAGCGTGAACGGCACCCTGGCGATCTCCGCATTCATCGCATTGCCATTGACCACGATGGTCGCCGCCAGCGTATAGCGCCCCGGCGGCAGGCGGTCGCCGATGGCGATCGTAAAGCGCGCGCCCTCCCCGAGTGGCACCGTTCCGGCCAGCACCACGCGCACGGCCTCGTCGGTGACGACATAGCGGCACTCCGGCGCCGCGCGCTGGCGAAACACCGCCGGGACAGCCTCGAGCCTGGTCCGCGTGATGCGGACGTCGCGTCCGTATTTTTCGACGGTCTCGATGTCGCCCGACAGGATGAGCTGTCCGTCGCGCCATTCGCTGCGCGTCACAAAACCGCGGCGCGGCACGGCGTAGACATCGAAGGAGCCGACCCCGAGCGGATAGGTCAGGTCGCGAAACGCCTCCAGCGTCGCGGTCGCGTCGGTCCAGCCCTTGAGCCGATAGGGGCCGTTGGTGATCAGGAGATGGCCGTGCTCGCGATAGAAGGCACCGAGCGCCGTCCAGCGCGCCCGCGCCTCTTCCGCGCTCACCAGCCCCTGCAACGCGTCGGGGCGAAAGCCGTCGCGCGCGAACTCCGCCGCCAGCGCCGCAAGCCTCGCGGTCAGCGCCCGGTCGCGGACGAGATCGAGCCACGGCACATGGCGACGCTCCGCTTCCCCTTGCGAGAACGCCGCCCAGCCCCGCTCGACCGCCTGCTCCATCAACGCCACCACGTGCCACGGCAGCGTGCTCCACGGCGGCGCCACCACGGCATTCCACTCCGCATCGCTCGGCGGGAGCGTCAGGTAAGTCTCGATGGTGATCACCTCGCGCACGAAATTGACGTCGCCGACGCGCAACGAGCGCGATACGGAATCGCTGCCGGTCGCCCGCATCGCCACGAGGTGGCGGCGCAACGGCGCCGTCGCCCGCGCAACGTCCGGATCGAAGTGGCCGCCCTCCTCCGTCGTGCCCCAGCGATAGGCGAAGACGTAGGCGTAAACGACATCGGCGACGCCCGTCCTGGTGCCGTCGTGGAAGGCCGAGCCCATCACCTTCGAGGTGAGCTTGACCTCCGCCACGGCCCCTTCGGCGCGGGGGTGACCGGCCAGCGCATCGGGATGCAGCGCATCGGGCGGCACCACCACCTCGCCGGTGGCGACGACAGGCTCAGCGGCGCTGCGGCTTTCCGTGATCGGCTCGGCGGCGATCGACAGGCCGACGAAGGTGTAGAGCACCATCAGCACGGTCATCGGCACCTGCGTCGCAAGCGCCACGCGGGACGGCACGAACACGGTCATGGCGCGCAGATGGGCCAGGTAGACGGCCAGCACGTGGCCGGCGACGATGGCGCCGAGCGCCGCATACCAGGCGAAGCGCGCCCCGGCGATGGCGATATCGACGCGGTAGCCGGCCGTGCCGAACACGTCCCAGCCATAGCCGAACGGATCGGACAGCAACGGAATGATGTACTGGCCCTGCACCAGCAGAAACACCAGGTAGTGGGCGACGTGATAGCCGATGGCGATCGGGATCAGCGACAGCGCGAACCTGCGACC
>JBDHSY010000146.1:0-7196 GCA_039808405.1 Xanthobacteraceae bacterium | reverse complement strand
CTGATGTTTCCCGCCAATTCCGTGCAGGAAATGGATGAGCAGGTCGAATGGTTCGCTACCGACGTGATGGCCAAGTTTCGCTGAGAATGACTCCGGCGGGGCGGTGGAGCATGCGATGCCGGCGATGAGGGTCATCGCCGCGCGGGTGACGCTGCCGTAAGGAACATACGATCAGAATAAGGCAGGGCTTGATATCGGATCGTCGATATTTGCTCGAACATTGGAAGGCACAACATGGTCGAGATGCAGAGCGCTGCGGAACGGCTTCTCCGCTCCCTGGGGCGTCTAGAAGTCAACTATCTATTCGGCAATACGGGAACGGACGCGGCGCCCCTGATCGAGGCTTATGCGAAATGCCAGAACGAGGGCAGCCACGGCCTTCCGGTCCCTATTCTGGCGACGCACGAGCAACTCGCGCTGTCGATGGCTCATGGCTATGCGATGGTGTCGGGCAAGCTTCCCGCGGCGTTCGTGCACGTCAGTGTCGGAACGGCCAACACCGTGTGTTCGATCATGAACGCCGCGCGGGAAGGCATTCCGATCCTGCTCACCGCGGGCCGCACTCCCATATATGAGGATGACCGGCCCGGTTCGCGGGATATGGGCATCCACTGGGGGCAGGAGATGTTCGACCAGGCGTCGCAACTGCGTGAACTGGTCAAGTGGGATTATGAATTGAGAAGCGTCACCCACGTCGAGACCGTGCTTCAACGCGCCGTCAGTATCGCGATGTCCGAGCCGCGCGGGCCGGTTTATCTTTCGTTGCCTCGCGAGGTTCTCACCGAAACCATGCCGGCCGGCGAGGACGGCAAGGAGGTGCGGCTGGCGTCGGCGCTTGCTCCGGAGCCGAACGGGGAAGGTATAAAGCAGGCTGCCTCACTTCTCGGCGCTGCGCAAAGACCGCTCATCATCGCCGGCGGCACTGGCCGGAAGCCCGAAGCCGTTCCAGCTCTTGTGGAGTTTGCCGAGCGGTTCAGGATTCCGGTAGTGGCGCATGGTTCGCGCTACATGTCCTTTCCGGCCGGGCACGATCTGCATCTCGGTTTCGATTCCGCGGACGTTATCAGGGAGTCCGACGTCATCCTCGTCCTGGATTGCGATGTTCCCTGGATTCCGAAGGTCGCCTCACCCCGCGATGGCTGCAAGGTCATTCATGTGGGATGCGATCCGCTGTTCACCCGGATTCCGATCCGCGGGTTCCGCTGCGATCTCGCACTGACGGGGGAGGTGGAGGCCGTGATCCGGCGGCTCGCGCAGACGATGGAGAAGCCGGGTTCTCTTGCGTTGCGAGAACAGTGGAGTGCGGCGAAGAAGGCCAAACTGGTGAATACGCGCGCGGCCCAACTGGCAAGCGCCAAGACGGCGCATCCGATCCATCCGGTGTGGGTCAGTCATTGCATCGAGCAAATCAAGGACGATGCGATTGTCGTTAACGAATATCCTCTTGTGCTTGATTTGTGCGAATTCAGGCAGCCCGGTTCCTACTTCGGATCGAGCAGCGCGTCCGGTCTTGGCTGGGGTATGGGAGCCGCTCTCGGGGCTAAACTTGCCGAGCCGGAGCGGCTCGTGATTTCAACCCTCGGAGACGGCGCTTATATTTTCTCCAATCCAATTGCCGCTCACTATGCGTCGCATCAGCATGGCCTGCCGATTTTGTTCGTCGTTTTCAATAACGGCATGTGGGACGCGGTTCGCCGCGCCACTCTGCGGGTTTATCCCGAGGGAGCTGCGGCGGCCTCCAACAATATGGTGCTTGCCAGCCTTGATGGCCTGCCGGCATTCGAGAAGGTCTGCGAAGCGGCTGGAGGATATGGCGAGCGTGTCGAACATGCGGACGATCTCCCGGCGGCGCTGGCGCGGGCTTTGAAGGTTGTGAAAGAAGAAAAGAGACAGGCGCTGCTCAACGTCATCTGTCAGCCTCGATAGACCGGTAAACGTCTCCTTGAGTTCGGCGAGCAACCAGGTCGAATAAATCTGACAGGTGTCATGTATTGATAGCAGGCATCACGATCTGCGATCATTTTGCTAGACGGAGAAAAGCGATGGGCATGGACGTGCAATTGTATATCGCCGGCCGATGGCGAGAAGGCGGCGGGCGAAATCATATCGATATCGACAATCCCGCCACCGGAGAGGTTATCGGAGCTGTTGCGGTCGCGGAGACCGCCGATCTGGAGGAGGCGGTCTCGGCGGCCGCCGCGGCCTGGAAGGGGTGGCGGGAAACATCAGCCTACGAGCGTTCCAAGATTCTTCGGCGCGCGGCGGATCATATTCGCAGCCGCGCTTCCGGAATTGCGAGATCGATGACCATCGAGCAGGGCAAGCCGCTGGCGGACGCCAATGCGGAGATCGCCGGGGCGGCCGACGCTCTCGACTGGTTCGCCGAGGAAGGCCGGCGAGCCTATGGACGCATCATCCCGTCACGATCGCCCTTGGTGCATCAACAGGTAACAAAGGAGCCGGTGGGGCCGGTCTGTGCGTTTACGCCCTGGAATTTTCCGATCAGCCAGATCACTCGCAAGGTCGCGGCCGCGCTCACCACAGGATGCCCGATCATCGTCAAGGCCGCGGAGGAGACGCCAAACTCGGCCGCGGCGCTGGTCGGCGCGTTTGAGGATGCCGGGCTTCCGCCGGGCGTCCTGAATCTTGTATTTGGCGTGCCGGCTCATATTTCCGAATATCTCGTTCCCCACCCGGCGATACGAAAGGTGTCGTTTACCGGCTCGGTCGCGGTCGGGCAGCATCTGGCGGCGCTCGCCGGGCGGCACATGAAGCGAACGACAATGGAGCTAGGCGGGCACGCACCTTTTATCGTGTGCAATGACGCCGACGTGGAGCGTGCGGCGGCGATCCTTTCGGCGACGAAATTCAGGAACGCAGGTCAGGTTTGCATATCGCCGACGAGGATCCTCGTTCAGGAAGATGTGTTCGGCGCATTCGTGGAGGCATTCGAGAAGAACGTGACGTCGATCGTCGTCGGCTCGGGCCTTGAGCCGGATGTCACAATGGGCCCTCTGGCGCATGAGCGCCGCGTCGTTGCTTATGAATCTTTCATACAGGATGCGGTGGCAAACGGCGCGACCGTGAAGACGGGGGGCGAAAGGATCAATAACAGGGGCTCCTTCGTTCGGCCGACGATCCTGGTCGATCTGCCGAAAACGGCGAGGATATTCAACGAGGAGCCGTTCTGCCCGATCGCGCCTGTCGCGCCATTCGGCCGCCTGGAAGACGCGATCGAGGAGGCCAACCGGCTGCCTTATGGCCTGGCCGCCTATGCGTTTACGCGCTCGCAGAAAAACGCCGCGCTTATTTCTTCGAGCGTCGAAGCCGGTATGATCTCGATCAATCATTACGGGCTTGCATTCCCCGAAACGCCGTTTGGCGGTGTCAAGGATTCCGGAATCGGCTCGGAAGGTGGAGCAGAGGCCCTGGAGGCCTATTTGCAAGTCAAGTTTACGACGATTCAGCCGGACTAGGATCGGGTGAATGTTGAAGCCAGTATCAAACGTCTGGATGGGACATAGTCGACTTCCAGCATAGAATAGAAGAAAATGAACGAGATTGCAGACCATCATCCGTCTCGGACGGAGCGGGATTTTCTCGGGCCGCTAAACATTCCGGAGAGCGCGTACTGGGGTATCCATACCCAGCGGGCCATTCAGAACTTCCGGATATCCGGCGTTTCGATCGGCCAGTTTCCCGAGTTGATACGCTCGATGGCGTGCGTCAAGCGAGCTGCGGCGAGAGCGAACGGGCGCCTTGACAGGTTGCCCGCATCGAAGGTGAGCGCCATCGACCTCGCTTGCGAGCGTATTGTCCTCGACAAGGAGTTCCGGCATCAGTTTCCTATCGATGTCATTCAAGGAGGCGCAGGCACTTCCGTTAACATGAACTTCAATGAAGTGATCGCGAACGTGGCTCTTGAGGGCCTCGGTCGTCGGCGGGGCGAGTATCAGTTTCTGCACCCAAACGACGATGTCAACATGTCGCAATCGACCAATGATGTTTATCCGACGGCGCTGCGGCTCGCGATCCTTTTCATGACGCCGCGATTGATCTCGGCGTTGCAGTCCCTCGCCGATGCATTTGAAGTTAAGGCGGGTGAGTTTCGCGACGTGACGAAGCTCGGCAGAACCCAGCTTCAGGATGCTGTGCCGATGACGCTGGGTCAGGAGTTCGGCGCGTTCGCGGCCATGGTGCGAGGGGATATTGACCTATTGGCCGAAACGGCCAAGCGCCTCAGGGAGATAAATCTGGGGGGAACCGCCATTGGAACTGGAATTAATGCTGGTCCGGCATATGCGGATTTTGCCGTCGGGGCGCTGTCCGAAATTTCCGGTCAGTCCTTGCATCTTTCGTCGGATCTGATCGAAGCGACATCCGACACGGGCGTATTCGTCTTGTTCTCCAGCGTCTTGAAGCATGTCGCGATTCGATTGTCGAAGATCTCTAACGATCTCCGGTTGCTCTCAAGCGGTCCGCGTGGCGGCTTTGCCGAAATCCGGCTGCCGCCAGTTCAGGCCGGGTCTTCGATCATGCCCGGAAAGGTCAACCCGGTCATTCCGGAAGCCGTCAATCAAGTTTCCTTCCTGGTGGCGGGCTATGATATGAGCGTGACCATGTGTTCGGAGGGCGGGCAGTTGCAGCTCAACGCCTTCGAGCCAATGATCGGTTACTGCGTGCTGTCCGCCATGCGTTATCTCTCGGAAGCAGTGACGATGCTGGCCGAGCGATGCGTCGTCGGTATCGAGGCCCACCGTGGCAACTGCCGCCTAAGGGTGGAGCAAAGCGTCAGTCTCGCCGCGGCGTTGGTGCCGAGCCTTGGTTACGAGACGTCGTCACGGATCGCCAAGCGTGCGCTTGACGAGAACCGGACCATCGCCGATGTCGTTCTGGAAGAAGGCCTTCTTTCGAGGGATCGCCTGGAGGCGGCCCTGAGCGTTTCCATGATGGTGAGGCCGTCCGCCTGATGGAAATCTCGCCGGGGGCTCTTAAACGAGAATGAACGGTTTGGCAGAGTAGGATTAGGTGATGAGTTCGGATTTCCATTCTATTTGCGTCGTGGGTGGTACGGGTGCCGAGGGCGGCGGCTTGGCGCTGCGCTGGGCGGCCCATGGCCATCGTGTCACCATCGGCTCGCGCACCGCTGCGAGGGCGAAGGAGGCGGCCGCGGAGTTGAACGCGATCCTGGGCAAGGATCTTCTTAAGGGCGTCGAGAACGGAGAAGGTGCGGCCGCTGCTGACGTGGTCGTGTTGACGGTTCCGTTCGCTGCGCAGATGAGCACAGCGGAAACGCTGAAGCCGCATCTCGTCGGAAAGATCCTTGTCGACGTCACGGTGCCGCTGGTGCCGCCGAAGGTGTCGACGGTCCAGCTTCCGCCTTCTGATTCATGCGCCGTCGCATTGCAGGAGGCGTTGGGCAGCGATGTCCGAGTCGTTTCCGCTTTTCAGAACGTCTCGGCACACAAGCTGCGGGTGCCGGCTGCCCGCGTTGACTGTGATGTGTTGGTGTCGAGCAACGACAAGGAAGCGCGGGCCGTCGGGATACAGCTTGCGAAAGACGCCGGCTTGCGCGGAATTGAAGTGGGGCCGTTGGCGAACTCGGTCGTAACCGAGAGCTTGACGTCGGCGCTGATATGGATCAACCGGACTTATAAGATACCAGATGCGGGCATCCGCATTACCGGGCTGTCTGATACGTTGTCTTAGAGTGATTGCGAGCGAGGCATTCAGGGAACCTATCGCGGTCATGTCGGCATGGAGCGCGACAGCCGCAGTCTCGGGGACCGTGTGCCCGCCGGCGCCCGGCATGGAAAGTGATTGTCTGATGGTCAGCAGCATCACTTATACGGCGTTGCCGGGGTTGCCGCTGGTTGAGCCGGGCGACGATCTTGTTGCAATCGTCGTTGAAGGCGTGCATCGCGCCGGGCTGCGCGTCGCGGATGGTGATCTGTTCGTCGTGGCGCAAAAGATCGTGTCGAAGGCCGAGAACCGCTACGTCGATCTTGCCGGTATCTCGCCGTCCGGACGGGCGCTGGAGCTTGCCGGGGTTGTCGGCAAGGATCCGCGTTATATCGAGGCGGTTTTGTCGGAATCGGCCGACGTGGTCCGCTACGCCCGGAATGTGATGATCGTCGCGCATCGGCTCGGTTTCGTCATGGCCAATGCCGGCATCGATGAATCGAATATTATCCATGCCGAGGGGGGATCGTGGGTTCTTCTGTTGCCGAAGGATCCCGACGCCAGCAGCAAGAAGCTGAGGCGGGGGCTCGGCGCTGTCTTTGGCGTCGATGTCGGAATTATTATCAATGACAGCTTTGGCCGGCCGTGGCGCAACGGCGTTGTCGGCGTGGCCATCGGCAGCGCGGGCGTGCCGTCATTGCGCAGCATGATCGGTGAGCCTGACCTGTTCGATCGCGCCATGAGTATGACCGAAATCGCGATAGCCGACGAACTTGCGGCGGCAGCCTCGCTCGTGATGGGGCAATGCGCCGAGGGCCAGCCTGTCGTGCATGTCCGCGGCTTCAGCAGTCCGGCGCCGCCGTGCCCGGCGTCAGCACTGGTGCGGCCGCGCGAACAGGATTTGTTTCGATGACCGGCCTCGCCGCGACGTCATCAGATTATGGCCGCGTGGTTGCGCTGTGCGGCGGCGTCGGTGGCGCCAAGCTTGCCTTTGGGCTGCAAGCGATACTGGGTCCGCAGTTGCACATCGTTGTCAACATGGCCGACGATTTTGAGCATCTCGGAATGCATATTTCGCCGGATCTCGACACCGTGCTCTATGCGCTTGGCGGATTGAGTGATCGACAGCGTGGCTGGGGACGGGCCGACGAAAGCTGGAATTTCATGGAGGCACTGGCGCAGGTCGGCGACGAGACATGGTTTTCGCTCGGCGATCGCGATCTTGCGCTTCATGTCGAACGGACCCGGCGTCTTGCTGCTGGCGAGAGGCTGACCGACATTGCCGTCGAGGTGGCAAAAAGATTCGGTCTTGCCGTGCATCCTTGGCCGGTCACGGATGATCCGGTTCGGACCGTTGTGGTGACGCCGGATGAGGAACTGCAGTTCCAGCGATACTTCGTCGCGCGCGCCATTGCGAACCCGCTGTCGGCGAGATCCGGTTTGACGGCGCGGGTGATGCGCGGCTCAGCGTCAAGGTATGTGAGGCGTTGCAGCCCGAGGGGTTGCGCATGATC
>JBDHSY010000145.1:0-7224 GCA_039808405.1 Xanthobacteraceae bacterium | reverse complement strand
TGATGCGGCTGCCCTTGCGGATGGCGCTGTCCCACCACGACGGGCCGCGGCGGTTGATCAGCTTCTGCAACTCGGCGCCGGGGATGATGCCCTGATAGGCCGCACGCCATGCCTCGTCGTGCGCCTCCGCGATGGCGGCTGCGTCGGTGGTTCTGGCCTGCCGGACTTCGATCAGCGTCGTGCTCATGGCGCTGATCAAAGCAAGTCGGCGCGGCCTCTTCAAGACGTATCGTTAATTAACGGTTAACGTGTGGATTTTCGGCACCAGTCGGGCGCGGGACTGTGCCGAAATCGGACAACGCCCCACCTTGTCTCTGCCCCCACCCTTCCCTCCCCCACCCTTCCCTCCCCCGCGTGCGGGGGAGGGATAGAAAGAGGGGGACACGGGGTGCTTACGCCACCTGGTCGCGGATCTTCTCGGCGCGCTTCCGCTCGTTGGGATCGAGGTGGCGCTTGCGCAGGCGGATCGACTTCGGCGTGACCTCGACCAGCTCGTCGTCCTCGATATAGGCCAGCGCCTTTTCCAGCGTCATCTTCATCGGGGGCGTCAGCCGCACCGCCTCGTCCTTCGACGTGGTGCGGATGTTGGTGAGCTGCTTGCCCTTGAGCACGTTGATCTCGAGGTCGTTGTCGCGGGTGTGCTCGCCGACGATCATGCCGCGATAGACCTTCCAGCCCGGCTCGATCATCATCGGGCCGCGGTCCTCCAGCTTCCACATCGCGTAAGCCACCGCCTCGCCCTGGTCGTTGGAGATCAGGACGCCGGTGCGGCGGCCGGAGATGTCGCCCTTGTAGGCGCCGTAGCCGTGGAACAGGCGGTTCATGATGGCGGTGCCGCGGGTGTCGGTCAGAAGCTCGCCCTGGTAGCCGATCAGGCCGCGGGTCGGCGCGTAGAACACCAGCCGCAGCCGGTTGCCGCCGGAGGGGCGCATCTCGACCATCTCGGCCTTGCGCTCGCTCATCTTCTGCACGACGACGCCGGAGTGCTCCTCGTCGACGTCGATCACCACTTCCTCGATCGGCTCCTGCCAGTTGCCGGCCTCGTCCTTGTGCAGCACCACGCGCGGGCGCGAGACGGAGAGTTCGTAGCCCTCGCGGCGCATGGTCTCGATCAAAATCGCAAGCTGCAACTCGCCGCGGCCCGACACCTCCATGGAATCCTTGTCGGCGGCCTCGGTGACGCGCAGCGCGACGTTGCCCTCGGCCTCGCGCAGCAGGCGGTCGCGGATCATGCGGCTCGTCACCTTGTCGCCCTCGGTGCCGGCAAGCGGCGAGTTGTTGACCATGAAGGTCATCGACACCGTCGGCGGATCGATCGGCTGGGCGGCGAGCGGCGCCTCCACGGCCGGGTCGCAGAAGGTATCGGCGACGGTGCCCTTGGTCAGGCCGGCGATGGCGACGATGTCGCCGGCTTCCGCCGTCTCGACCGGCTGCCGCTCGAGGCCGCGGAACGCCAGCACCTTTGTGATGCGGCCCTGCTCGATCAGCTTGCCGTCGCGCGACAGCACCTTGACCGCCTGGTTGGGCTTCACCGTGCCGGAGGCGATGCGGCCGGTGATGATGCGGCCGAGATAGGGGTTGGCCTCCAGAATGGTGCCGAGCAGCCGGAACGGGCCGGCCTCGACCGCGGGCGGCGCGACGTGGCGCAGCACCAGTTCGAACAGCGGCTTCAGGCCGTCGTCGTGCGACGCCTCGAGGCTTTCGGCCATCCAGCCGTTCTTGCCGGAGCCGTAGAGGATCGGGAAGTCGAGCTGCTCGTCGGTGGCATCGAGCGCCGCGAACAGGTCGAACACCTCGTTCAGGACCTCGGTGACGCGCGCGTCGGGGCGGTCGACCTTGTTGATGGCGACGATCGGCCTCAAGCCCAGCTTGAGCGCCTTGCCGACCACGAATTTTGTCTGCGGCATCGGCCCTTCGGCGGCGTCGACCAGTACGATGACGCCGTCCACCATCGACAAAATGCGCTCGACCTCGCCGCCGAAGTCGGCGTGGCCGGGGGTATCGACGATGTTGATGCGGGTGTCGCCCCACTGCACCGAGGTGCACTTGGCGAGGATGGTGATGCCGCGCTCGCGCTCGATGTCGCCGGAATCCATGGCGCGCTCGGCGACCTTCTGGTTGTCGCGGAAGGTGCCGGACTGCTGCAGAAGTTTATCGACCAGCGTGGTCTTGCCGTGGTCGACGTGGGCGATGATGGCGATGTTGCGGAGGTTCATGACGCTGCTTCTCGGATTGCGATGGGCGCCGGTGGCGCGGAAGGCGCCGGGCGTGGGGTGTCGCGAAAATGGCTTTGACTGGCTTGGCGACGGCGGCCGCAAGGTCACGCAAAACGCGCGCTCGCGCCGTCGGCAACGGGATCAGAATCCGGTCGGGCTAGGCCAGGTCATCGTCTCGGCGGTCCTGCTGGTGCGCGGCGCCGCCGCATCGTGCGGCCTTCCCGGCGGCGCTTGCGCCACCCTCCACGCTGCGCTGCATATAAGTGGCCGGCGCGCGAAAGACAACGCTTTTCTGGCCCTATCGGGCCGCGGCCGCGGCCGCGTCAGGCGCTGAGCGGCGGGCCGGGGTCGCGGCTGCGCGGCCGCACGGTGGCAAGCCACAGCTTGCGGTCGGCCACGGCGTTGTGGAACTGCTCCAGCGCGATGGCGAACGCGGCGAGGTCGCCCTCGTCGATGACGCCGTGGTCGTACTGGTCGAGGGTCCGGCGCAAAATATCGTCGCCCTCGGCCTGCATGCGGTCGAGGGCGTCGATGTCGTCGCAGGCGCGGGCCTCGGCGAGCAGGCCCAGCAGCCGGGTGCGCAGCGAGGCGTTGAAGGTGCGGTCGTCGCGGCGCAGATAGCCGACGAACCATGCCCCGAGCGAGCCGAGCCCGGAGGCGGCCATCACGCTCCACCAGATGTAGTCGCTGTAGCGGTCGAGAAAACTTTGCTCCTCGCCGTCGACATAGGCGGCGGCGCCGGGGTGCACCGAGGCGGCGGCGTCCTTGTCGGTGTCCGGCGTCTCCAGCCGGACGCTTTGCGGATACTCGGCGAGCACCGCCTGACGCGCCGCGAACAGCTGGCGCGCCAGCGCCGCCACGGTGGCGTCGGACAGCGACTGCCGCGCCACGATGTGGTGGCTGAAGCTCAGGGTCTTGATGCCGTTGCCGGGGCGCGCCGGCGCCGCGCCGAAAATGCCGGCCGGAATCTCCGCCGCCTCGAAGGTCGGATGGCGCTGCGCGATGGCCTCGGCGGCGTCGATGGGCAGGAAGGTCGGGCGGCCGTGCGGCGAGGTGGCGGCGATGGCCTCGGCGATGACCTTGCTGTTGAGCGGGCCGACGGCGAGAAAGGCGTCGGCGCGCGCCTCGCTGAGCGCGTCGGCGAGGCCGGCGGTGCCAAGCTGCGCGATGGCGACCCGGTCGGGATCGACGGCGTAGTGCTGGAGGATCAGCCGCAGCAGGGCGAGGTTGCCCGGCGCGCGGCCGACGATGGCGATGCGGCGTCCGGCCAGGTTTTCGATGTGGGAGATCGCCGGGCCGTCCGCCGGTTGTCCGGGGCCGGCAGCCGGCACCCACAGCACGGCGACGTTCTTGCGCAGGGTCGCGACCGTGAGCGCGTTCTTCGGCAGTTCGCCGTCGCCGCGCACCACCGCGAGATCCGATGTCTCGGTGCCGACCGCCTCGGCGCTGGCGCGGCTGCCCTCGGTGATCACCGGGCGCAGCCGGATGTGGGCGCCCTCGCGGGTGAACGTGTGCGCCAGCATCTCCACCACCCGGACGTCGTCGCTGTTCGGCGGCCCGACGGCGATGCGCAGCGTCACCGGGCGCACCGCGAAGTAGTAGGCGCCGGCGATCGCGGCGACGATGGCGAGGGCGGCGGCGACCAGCATCAGTTCGGCATGCGAACGGCGCGGCGGCGCCGGCAACCGCTCCGGGTCCGTGCGGGGGGGAGAGGTCGTCGGCCGGGTCGCTCAACGAGGGGTCTCGCGGTGGCAAAGCGTTTTCAAGCGAAGTGGAACCGGCCTTCGCCGGGCCGGTTCGCGTGAAGAAAACGCGTCAAAACGACAATCTGGAGCTTTGCCGCTGATCCCGTCAAAAGCAGAGCTCCAAAGCCCGTGCGACCGCGCGGGCAGGATTTTTATAGCACGTCCGGCCCGCCGTCGCCTTTGCGCAAGGGGCGGCGGGTGGCCTAATCTGGCGGGGCGGCTGGCGGATCGGGAGGCGACGATGGTGGAGCGATTGAGCGGCGCGGCGCGGGCCAAGGCCCTGTCCGAACTTTCCGGCTGGCACGAGGTCGAAGGTCGCGACGCCATCGCCAGGACCTTTACGTTCAAGGATTTCAACGAGGCGTTCGGCTTCATGGCCCGCGTCGCGCTGGTCGCCGAGAAGGCCGACCATCACCCGGAATGGCGCAACGTCTACCGCACCGTCGAGGTGGTGCTGTCGACCCACGATGCCGGCGGCGTGACCGAGCGCGACGTCGCGCTGGCCCGCGCCATGGACCGCCTCGCCGCCGGAACCTGACCGGTTGCGGTGGGGTTTTGCGCTCCCCACATTTTACCGGGTGGCGCTGACGGAGGATGACGAAAGCGATGGCGGTGGATTTCACGGTGGGGTTCGGGCCGGCCGAACGGCTGGCCAGGCGGCCGAACGAGGTGCGCAAGCGCTTCTGGGCGGCGTTCAAGCGCGTCGCCGCAAAACTGCCGTTCGCCGAGGACCTGCTGGCGGCCTATTATTGCGCCTTCGACCGCGTGACGCCGCGCCATGTCCAGGCGACGCTCTTGGGCGCGCTCGCCTATTTCATCCTGCCGTTCGATGTCGTGCCCGACATGCTGCCGCTGTTGGGCTTCACCGACGATGCGGCAGTGTTGGCGGCGGCGATCCGGGCGCTGTCGAGCCATATCCGGCCCGAGCATCGGGAGGCGGCGCGCGAGGTGCTGGCGCGCGGCGGGAAGGTGGAGGCGGACGTTTGAAGCGGCACGCATATCGCCTGTGTCCCGGACGCGATGCGGTGCAAGCGTAGCGCCGTGCCGCTTCGCTGATCCGGGACCATCGTGGGCAATGTGAATGCTATTGGCGGTCCCGGCTCAGCGGCGCACCGTTGCACGCTGCGCCGCGTCCGGGACACGGCATTCAGAGTGACGGCCGCCGTTCAAGCCCCCGCCGTCACGGATGCAGGATCACCTTGCCCATCGCCTGACGGCCGGCCAGCACCTTCAGCGCGGCGGCGGTCTCGGCCAGCGGAAAGGTGCGATCGACGTGCGATGAGATTTTTCCTTCCGCCGCCCACGCCACCAGCTTCTCGAGGTTGGCGCGGTTCTTGGCCGGATCGATCCGGGTCCACGCGCCCCAGAACACGCCGCGGATGTCACAGCCCTTCAGCAGCGCGAGGTTGAGCGGCATTTTTGGAATCTCGCCGGCGGCGAAGCCGATCACCAGAAAGCGGCCCTCCCAGGCGATCGCCCGCAGCGCGGCCTCAGCGAACGCGCCGCCGACCGGATCGAACACGATATCGACGCCCTTGCCGCCGGTCAGCTTTTTCAGGCCGTCCTTGAGATCGTCGTGAGCGTAGTTGAGCGCAAGCTCGGCGCCGTGCTCGCGGGCGAAGGCGAGTTTTTCCTCGGAAGAGGCGCAGGCGATCACCTTGAGCCCGAGCACGCGGCCGAGTTCGCAGGCCGCAAGCCCGGTGCCGCCGGCGGCGCCGAGCACCGCCAGCGTCTCGCCCGGCTTGGCCTGGGCGCGGTCTTCCAGCGCATGCAGCGCCGTGCCGTAGGTGATGATGATGCCGGCGGCGCGGTCGAAATCCAGCGTATCGGGAATTTTCACGACAGCCGCGGCCGGCACCGCGATCTTCTCGCGCGCGCCGTTGTGGCCGCACGAGGCGATGACGCGCTCGCCGGGCCGCAGGCCGGTGACGCCGTCGCCGACGCTCTCGATCACGCCGGCCACCTCGGCCGACGGCGAGAACGGAAACGGCGGCTTGATCTGATATTTGCCCTGGATCATCAGGAGGTCGAAGAAATTCAGCGAGGCGGCCTTGACGGCGATCACCACCTCGTTCGCCGCGGCGACCGGATCGGCGATCTCGGCAAGCTCGAGGTCGTCGGGGCCGCAATAGTGGGAGCACAGAACTGCTTTCATGACGTCTCCGCTGGGCGCGCGTGCGTGGCTTTCGACCGTGTTAACGGTTTGGTCATTCATGCCGGAATTTGTCGGATGCGACAACTCCGCGCCCGATTGTGATCCATGAAAGACGGCTGCCGCCTTTCCAAACGCACGAGCGCCGTTTATTGCAGGGGCGGGGTTGATGGGGGAGTTTTTCCGCGAAGCACGGCTCGCAACGGAGGTGAAGCGCAATGATGTCGGTCGGACAGATGGGAATGATTGCTGTGGCCACGGCACTGGTATGGAACCTGCCGGGTGCGACGGTCGCAAACTCCCAGGCGAGACCGGCAGCGGCGAGCACCGAGCCGACGCTGGTCGGCCAGTTCGGCGTGTGGGGCGCCTATGTCGCCGCCCCCGGCGGCAAGAAGACCTGCTTCGCGCTGGCCAAGCCGGCGTCGTCGAAGACCAACCCGCCCAACCGCCCGCGCGATCCGATCTTCGCCTTCATCTCGACGCGGCCCGGCGACAAGGTGAAGGACGAGGTGTCGGTGATCGTCGGCTATCCGCTCAAGGTCGACGCGCATAACAGCATTGAAGTGGGCAGCGCCCGCTACGACATGTATGCCGAAGGCGACGGGCTGTGGATCAGGAACGCCGCCGAGGAGGCGCGGCTGGTCGAGGCGCTGCGCGCCGGCGCCGAGGCGGTCGTCAAGGGCGTCTCGACGCGCGGCACCGAGACCACCGACGTGTTCTCGCTCAAGGGCGTGACACAGGCGCTCGACAAAGTGGCGCAGGAGTGCCGCGGCTAGCTCGTAACGGACCAGGTCATGACGGACATCGCGGTCGAGACGACGAAACAGACGCTGCCGGCCGCCGCCGCGCCGCTGGAGAAGACGCCGCTTGAAACCTACGTGCCGCCGGCCCAGCCGTCGCTGGTCGGGCTGTCGCGCGCCGAGCTCGCCGATTGCCTCGGCGCGGTCGGCGTGCCGCCGGCGCAGCGCAGGATGCGGGTGCAGCAGCTCTGGCACTGGATCTATGTGCGCGGCGCGCAGTCGTTCGATGCGATGTCGAACGTCTCGAAGGAGTTGCGCGCGCGTCTCGCCGAACGCTACACGCTGGCGCGGCCGGAGGTGGTGGTCGAGCA
>JBDHSY010000144.1:0-7229 GCA_039808405.1 Xanthobacteraceae bacterium | reverse complement strand
CCGACTTCAACCAGTACGGCACGCGGCGCGGCAACCATGAGGTGATGATGCGCGGCACCTTCGCCAACATCCGCATCAAGAACCACATGCTCAAGGGCGCCGACGGCAACATCCCCGAAGGCGGCCTGACGCGGCACTGGCCGAGCGGCGACGAGATGACGATCTACGACGCCGCGATGCGCTACAAGGACGAGAAGGTGCCGCTGGTGGTGTTCGCCGGCGCCGAATACGGCAACGGCTCCTCGCGCGACTGGGCCGCCAAGGGCACGTTGCTGCTCGGCGTGCGGGCCGTGATCTGCCAGAGTTTTGAGCGCATCCACCGCTCGAACCTGGTCGGCATGGGCGTGCTGCCGCTGACCTTCGAGGAGGGCACCTCGTGGGCCTCGCTCGGATTGAAGGGCGACGAACAGGTCACCATTCGCGGCCTGCAGGGCGAACTCAAGCCGCGCCAGAAGCTCGTCGCCGAGATCGTTTCGGCCGACGGCACCCTCCGGCAGGTTCCGCTGTTGTGCCGCATCGATACGCTCGACGAGCTCGAATACTATCGCAACGGCGGCATCCTGCACTACGTGCTGCGGCGCCTTGCGGCGTGACGCAAACGACCCGCCTCACTGCGAATTGAGTGGTGGACGACCGGAGGGCGGCCTATGACAGGCCGCCTTTCTGTTTTTGTGCGAGTCTGTTTGGTGGGCGGATCAGGGAATGCCGCAGTGACGGGGCCGCTGGCGAATATCGTGCTGTCGGCGCGCGCGAGACCGCCGGCATGACGGTGCGGCAACGGCTGCGCCGGTTGCGCTGGTCGGGCGCGCTCGCAACGCTGCTGCTGGTCGCGGGCGCGTCGCTGCCGGCCGGCGCCGGCCCGCGCGCCGTGGTCGAACTGTTCACCTCGCAGGGCTGTTCGTCATGCCCGCCCGCCGACAAGCTGCTCGGCGAACTGGCGCAGGATCCCACCGTCATCGCGCTCAGCCTGCCGGTCGATTACTGGGACTATCTCGGCTGGAAGGATACGCTGGCCGATCCGCGCTTCACCGCGCGGCAGCGGGCCTATTCGCGCGTGCGGCGCGACCGCGATCTCTATACGCCGCAGGTGGTCGTCAACGGTGCGGTGCACGTCAACGGCAGCGACCGCGGCGGCATCGAGCGGGCGATGGAATCGACCCGCAGGGCGGCCGAGGTGATGTCGGTGCCGGTCGCGGTGAAGCTCGCCGACGGCCATCTCAAGGTCTCGGTGCCGGCTGCGGCCGGGCGCGGCGAGGTGTGGATCTGCGCGGTCTCGCGCGCGGTGCCGATCGCCATCGGCCGCGGCGAGAACCGCGGCCGCGAGGTGATCTACCACAACGTGGTGCGCAACCTGCTCAAGGTCGGCGACTGGGCGGGCACCGCCGAGAGCTGGAACGTGCCGCTGGAAAACATTGCGCGCGAGGGCGTCGATGCGGCGGTCGTCTACGTGCAGCACGGCAACCGCGAGCGGCCGGGCCCGATGCTGGGCGCGGCATATGCGCCGCTGCGCTGATTCTTTTTCACCCTGAAAGCGTGGAGGGCGTTGCCCGGCCCGAGGCGGGCGGCTCGCAACCTCCACGCGCAGAAACCGACGATCATTCGCCGGGAAGCTGCGGCGATGCACGGCGGCTGCGCCGGTGTGCTCAAGGTATTGCAGAAGGCGTAACCATTCGGTGCAACAATCCAACCACCATCTGACGCGCGACCGCGAAACCGCGCCGCATATCGCTCCGCTCAGCCGGGACTCTGGCGCATGTCCGATCTGCTTATGGCCGACCGTATGACCACACCTTCGACGCAGGTCTATCCACGGCGGCTGGCGGTCGCGAGCTGGATCATGTTCGACTGGGCGGCGCAGCCCTACTTCACGCTGATCACGGTGTTCGTGTTCGCGCCTTACTTCGCCAGCCGCGTCGCGCCCGATCCGGCCACCGGGCAGGCGCTGTGGGGTTTCGCCACCGCCGCGGCGGGGCTGGTGATCGCGGTGCTGTCGCCGGTGCTCGGTGCCGTGGCCGATGCCAGCGGCCGCCGCAAGCCATGGATCGCCGCCTTCGGAGCGCTGTTGGTGATCGGCTCGACGCTGATGTGGGTCGCCAAGCCGGGAGACGCGAGCACCGTGGTGCCGGTGCTGCTGGCGTTTTCGCTCGCCACCATCGGCGTCGAGTTCGCCACCGTGTTCAACAACGCGATGATGCCGACGCTGGTGCCGCCCGACAAGATCGGCCGGCTGTCGGGCACCGGCTGGGCCACCGGCTATATCGGCGGCATTCTCAGCCTGGTGCTGGTGCTCGGCTTTCTCGCCGCCAACCCCGAGACCGGCCGCACGCTGTTCGGCCTCACGCCGCTGTTCGGCCTCGATCCGGCGATGCACGAGGGCGACCGCATTTCGGGGCCGCTGACCGGACTGTGGTTCGTCGTCTTCGTGCTGCCGATGTTCCTGTTCACGCCGGACTATCCGGCGCGCGCCCGGCTCGGCGCGGCGATGCGCGCCGGCCTCAACGATCTCGTCGCCACGCTGAAGCTGCTGCCGTCGCGCCGCTCGCTGGCGGCGTTCCTCATCGCCAACATGATCTATACCGACGGGCTGGTGTCGCTGTTCGCGTTCGGCGGCATCTATGCCGCGGGTACGTTCGGCTGGAACACGATTCAGATCGGCACCTTCGGCATCCTGCTGGCGGCGGCCGGCACGCTCGGCGCGTGGCTCGGCGGCAAGTGCGACGACATGCTGGGGTCGAAGACGGTGATCGTGGCAAGCCTCGTGGTGCTGCTCGCGGCGATCGTCGCGATCCTGATGATCAGCGTCGATTCGGTGTTCTTTATCGAGGTGGCGCCGCCGCGCGGTGGGGCGCTGTTCGCGAGCGCCGCCGAGCGCGCCTACCTGGTGCTCGGCTTTCTCATCGGTCTGGCCGCGGGACCGATGCAGGCCGCCTCGCGCAGTCTCCTGATCCAGATGGCGCCGCGCGATCGCGTCGCGCAATATTTTGGGCTGTTCGCCCTCACCGGCAAGGTGACCTCGTTCGTCGGCCCGTTGCTGATCGGCGTCGTCACCGCGCTGACCGCCAGCCAGAAGGCCGGCATGGCGATGCTGGTGGTGTTCTTCGTTGCCGGGCTTGCCTTGCTGGTGCGTGTCGATCCGCGTGCGCCGTGAAGCCGCCGCGCAATTCTAGAGATTGACGATAAGCGCATACGCATCATGCGCGCGCGATGCGCCGTAGAAACGCTCTAGCTCTCGGCCACCGCGGGCGGCAACGCCAGCACGGAATAGATCGCTTCCGCGTCGCGCGAGGCGCGCAGTTTCTTGGCGATATCCTGGTCGCGCAACAGCCGCGCGATGCGCGCCAGCGCCTTGAGGTGATCGGCGCCGGCGCCTTCCGGTGCGAGCAGAAGAAACAACAGATCGACCGGCTGGCCGTCCATCGCCTCGAAGTCGATGGCGCGCTCGAGCCGCGCGAACATGCCGAACAGCTTGTCGAGCTTGGGCAGCTTGCCGTGCGGGATGGCAACGCCGTAGCCGACAGCCGTGGTGCCGAGCTTCTCACGCTGCAACAGCACCTCGAAGATTGCGCGTTCGCTTTGCCCGGTGAGTTCGGCCGCGCGCACGGCAAGCTCCTGCAGCGCCTGCTTCTTGCTGTTGACTTTCAATGCAGGAAGTATCGCCTCGGGTGCGACCAGGTCGGTAATCGTCATGGAGCGTTCCGAGAAAATCAGTCGTCAGTCGGTCGAACGATTGTGATCGAACACCTTTACCAATGCGATCGAAATCGGCGATGGCGCCGGACCATAGGGAGGGCGGCGCAGGGCGTCAATGGCATCAATCGCGCCCGGAGGGGTTGACATTTGGCGGATCGATCCAACCGATATTGCCGTCCGGGCGTCGATAGATCACGTTCACGCGGCCGCTGCCGCCGTGCTGAAACACCATGGCCGCCGCGCCCGTCAGGTCGAGTTCCATCACCGCCTCGCTGACCGACATGCGCTTCAGCGACGTCGTCGTCTCGGCGATCACGACCGGATTGAACGCGGTCACCTCGTCGTCGCTCTCCAGCGGCGGGGCCTCGATGACGTAGCTTTGCGTATCGAACGAGGCCGCCTCCTCCGCTGTGCCGATCGCGGCCACCTCGCCGTCGACGTCGGCGCCGCCGCGCCGCGCCATCACCGTGTTGGCGACGTGCGCCATGCGCGCCGAGCGGTCCTTGAGCCGGCTCTTGTAGCGGCGCAGCCGCTTTTCGATCTGGGTCAGCGCGAGGTCGGCGCTGGCATAGGCGTCGGCGGCGCTGGCGTCCGCCTCCAGCGTTATTCCGGAATCCAGGTGCAGCGCGCAGTCGGTGCGAAAGCCGAAGCCATCCTTGCTGAACGTGAAGTGGCCCGAATAGTTGCCCGCGAAATATTTCCGCAGCACGTCCTCCGTGCGCGCGCTGACGCGCTCGCGCAACGCCTCGCCGACACTGATACGCTTGCCTGAGACTCGAATGGTCATGTCGTGCCTCGCTTCACTGATGGGACCGACAGCATTTCGTCTGTTCGTGGCGGCGTCAAGCCGAGGGAATGCCGCGGCGCGGGTCTGCGGCGCGGGCCATCCCGGATTGAGCCTTGACAAGCGTGCTCTGCTTGTCCCGGCGCCGCTGCACCGAGGAGGGGATTTTCATCGCTTCGCGGTATTTGGCGACGGTCCTTCGTGCGATGTCGATCCCGTCTTCGCGCAAACGTTCCACGATTGTGTCGTCGGAGAGAATATTGTCTGCGTCTTCGGCGTCGATCATGTGGCGGATGTGGTGACGCACGGCTTCCGCCGCATGCGCCTCGCCGCCGCCGGCCGCGGCGATCGATGCGGTGAAAAAGTACTTGAGTTCGAAGTTGCCGCGCGTGGTCGCGACGTATTTGTTCGCGGTGGCGCGCGACACGGTCGATTCGTGCAAGCCGACCGCGTCGGCAATGGTCTTGAGATTGAGCGGTCGCAGATGCGCGACGCCGTGGCGGAAGAAGCCGTCCTGCTGGCGTACGATCTCGCTTGCCACTTTCAGGATGGTGCGGGCGCGCTGGTCGAGCGCACGCACCAGCCAGGTGGCGTTCTGCAGGCAGGTCGAGACATAGGACCTGTCGTCGGCGCCGCGCAGCGTTTTCGACAGCGCGGCGGAGTAGCTGTGGTTCACCAGCACGCGCGGCAGCGTCTCGCTGTTGAGTTCGACCAGCCAGCCGCCGCCGGGACCGGGCCGCACATAGATGTCCGGCACCACCGTTTCCGCGCGCATTGCGCTGAAGCGCAAGCCCGGCTTGGGATCGAGCCGGCGAATTTCGCCGATCATCTCGGCGAGGTCGTCGTCATCGACGCCGCAGATTTTCCGTAAACCGGCGAAGTCGCGCCTGGCCAGAAGGTCGAGACGGTCGATCAGCGCCCGCATGGCCGGGTCGAGCCGGTCGAGATCCCGAAGCTGGAGCGCGAGGCATTCGGCCAGCGAGCGGGCGCCGATGCCGGGCGGGTCGAACGACTGGATCGTCGCGAGCACGCGCGCAACGTCGGAGGCCGCCGCCCCGAGTCGGGCCGCGGCGTCGCCGAGGTCGGGCGGCAGGTAGCCGGCCTCGTCGATCAGGCCGATCAGATAGTGCCCGATCAGCCGGTCGGCCGGCGCCGCCAGCGCCAGCTTGAGCTGGGCCTCGAGGTGATCGGCGAGCGAGGTCTCGGCGGCGACAAAGGCTTCGAGGTTGTAGTCGTCGTCGCCGGAGGCGCCGCCGCCCCATTCGGCGCGCACCTGCGGCGCGGCATCCTGCGCCGCCCGCGCCGCCGCCTCGGCCGGCTCGTCGGGGAAGACGTTCTCCAGCGCCGAATCGAAGGTGGCCTCGATCGCGGCGCGCTCGCCGAGGCCGCCCTCGATCCAGTCGTCGGCCGGCTCGCTTGCGGCTGCCGGCGGCGCAGTTTCGGCCGGCATGGCGAAGGCGCCCTCGGCCGGCGCGCCCTCGCCGGCGTCCTCGCCATCGCGCTCCAGCAAGGGGTTGCGTTCCAGTTCGTCCTCGACGAAGGCGGCGACCTCGAGATTGGACAGTTGCAACAGCTTGATCGCCTGCAGGAGCTGCGGCGTCATCACCAGCGATTGCGACTGGCGGATTTCGAGCCGATGCGTCAGAGCCATGAAACGTGCCGTCCCGACCGAACTGGCGAACAGGTTGGTCCGTTTCTTGCTTACCCTCTCGCCGGTGCAATGTATACGGCGCGCGCCCCGGCCCGGAGGGGGTTAGAGCCGGAATTCCTCGCCGAGGTAGAGCCGGCGCACGTCGGGGTCGTTGACGATGTCGTCGGGCGAGCCTTCGGTCAGCACCTCGCCGGCATAGACGATGTAGGCGCGGTCGGTCAGTCCCAGCGTCTCGCGCACGTTGTGGTCGGTGATCAAAACGCCGATGCCGCGGTTGGTCAGGTGGCGCACCAGGTCCTGGATGTCGCCGACGGCGATCGGGTCGATGCCGGCGAACGGCTCGTCGAGCAGCATGTAGTTGGGCCGCGTCGCCAGCGCGCGGGCGATCTCGACGCGGCGCCGCTCGCCGCCCGACAGCGCGATCGACGGCGTCTTGCGCAGGCGGGCGATGTTGAACTCCTCGAGCAGCGCGGTCAGCTCCGCCTCGCGCTTGCGGCGGTTCGGCTCGACCACCTCCAGCACCGCGCGGATGTTGTCCTCGACGCTGAGGCCGCGGAAGATCGAGGCTTCCTGCGGCAGGTAGCCGATGCCGAGGCGGGCGCGCTGGTACATCGGCAGTTTTGTGACGTCGTGGCCGTCGAGCTCGACATGGCCCTTGTCGGCGGCGATCAGGCCGGTGATCATGTAGAACACCGTGGTCTTGCCGGCGCCGTTGGGGCCGAGCAGCCCGACCGCCTCGCCGCGCCGCACATAGAGGCTGACGCCGCGCACCACCTGGCGCGAGCCAAAACTTTTCTCCACGCCATGCACGGCGAGATAGCCGCGCGGCGCCCGCGTCCGCGGCGCCGGCCGGGGCGCCGGCTCCGGCTGATACGGCCCTTCCGGCGGCAGTTCGAGGACGGTGATGTCGGTGCGCTCGCGCACCACGAAACCCCGCGGCCGTCCGCCCGGCTGGAACAGTTTTGGCAGCTTCACCATGCGCATGGGATTAGATCATGTTTTGATGAAAAGAAGAAAAACGGCGGGGGCGCGGCTGGTGTCGGGTCCAATCGTGCCGCGCCGGCTATTTTTGTTCGAGCATGAGCTTGTCCGAAAACCGGTTCC
>JBDHSY010000143.1:0-7266 GCA_039808405.1 Xanthobacteraceae bacterium | reverse complement strand
GCTCGGCGTCAAGGGCATCCACATCGCCGAGCGCGACACGCAGCGCTCCAAGAAGCCGAAGCCGATGAACGTGTTCGTCAACACCTGGTCGGTCGAGGGGTTCGTCTCCGAGAGCCTGCAGCCGTCGGAGCTCGGCTGGGGCACGCACGAGAAATGGATGCCGGACAATGCCCGCACCCACGCCTCCGGGTGCGGAGCGGCGATCTATCTGCTGCAACCGGGCGGCAACACCCGCGTGCGCTCGTGGTGTCCGACGCCGGGGCCGCAATACGGCTTCCTCGTCACGCACAACGAGGCGATCTCCATCGCCGACTATCTCACCGTGCGCGACGGCGACAAGGTCGTGTACCGGCCGACCTGTCACTACGCCTATCATCCCGCCAACGACGCGGTGCTGTCGGCGCACGAGATGTTCGGCAACGGCGGCACCATGCAGCCGTCGTGGCACATTCTCGACGAGAACGAGATCGAGGACGGCATCGACGAACTCGGCGTGCTGCTCTACGGCCACGCCAAAAATGCCTACTGGTACGGCTCGCAGCTCTCCATCGAGGAGACGCGGCGCATCGCGCCCTATCAGAACGCCACGGGCCTCCAGGTCACGTCCGCGGTGATGGCCGGCATGGTGTGGGCGCTGGAAAATCCCCGCGCCGGCATCGTGGAAGCCGACGAGATCGACTTCCGTCGCTGTCTCGAGGTGCAGTCGCCGTATCTCGGCCCGCTCAAGGGCTATTACACCGACTGGACGCCGCTCGCCGGCCGCCCCGGCCTGTTCGCGGAAGATATCGACACCGACGATCCCTGGCAGTTCCGCAACGTTCTGGTGCGGTAGCCTCCACGTCGGCATGCGCGGGCATAGCCGTTCAAAGAACGGCGTCGCTTCGCTCGCGTGTGAACCGGCGATCTATCTCACTTCGTCATGCGCGGGCTTGTCCCGCGCATCCACGTCTTAGAGCGGTTTGCATTTTGATGGAAACACCCCGTTCCGTCATGGCCGGACCAGGTCCGGCTATGACGACGTAAGGTGTTTCCCCCAGGCTTTGCGCTGCTTTACTTCGTCGCCGTGCTGGCCTCGCTCGCCGCCGCGATCTCGGCGGCGATGGGGCGCACCGGATCGCCTTCGCGCAATAGCGCGCCGGCACGGGCGACGACAACGTCGCCCTCGCTCAAGCCCTCGCGGATTTCGACCTGTCCGCCCGACATCAGCCCGGTCTCGACGCGGCGCGTCTCCACCCGGTCGCGGCGCACCACCTGCACCACCGTGGCGCCGTCGCCGTACAGCACCGCGGTCAGCGGCACGGAGATGCCGCAGCTTTCGCCGGTCTTGATGGCCGCCTGCGCGGCGGCGTTGGCGAGCAGGCGCCGCGACGTGTCCACGGAAATGAAGACGCGGCCGAGCTGCGTGTTCGGCTCGATCGAGGTCGCGACCTGCTTGACCTTGCCCTTGACCTCGCCGGTGCCGGCGACGCGCACGGCCGCGGCCTGATCGGTCTTGAGCCGCCGCATGCCGGCGGCATCGGCCTGCGCCGCCAGATCGAACTCACCGTCGGCGATCACCTTGAACAGCGGATCGGCCTGCCGCGATGCCGTCATGCCGATCAGCGCGGTGGAGGCGCTGACGATGCCGGCGACGGGCGCGGCGAGCGTCACCGCGGCGCCATCGGGCGCGGTGAGCCGGGCCAGCGCCTGGCCGGCGGTGACGAGATCGCCGGGATCGACCAGCACGTCGGCGATCTTCAGCCCGTCGCGCGGCGGGCCGACCGGCACCTCGCTGCGCGGGATCAGCACGCCGGCCACCTCCACGGTGGCGGCGAAGCAGGCTTTCGTCGCCCGCAACACCGTGACCGCCGCGCCTTTGGCGGCGTCCTGCGCGCCGGCCGGCAGCGGCGCCAGCAGCGCGGCGGCGGCGAGGGCCGTTATTGCAAGGCAGGTGTGGAATGGAGGCGCGGCGCGCTGGGGCATCGGCGGTCCTGTCGGCAAGGTGCTGCGGGCGGGAGACGCCGGCGCCGCTGGTGAGACGCCGTCCCCATCACGAAGGTTCAGTATACCATAGCGTTTTCGAGCGAAGTGGATACCTGCTTTGAGGCGGCACGATCTGCCGGCGCTCAGGCGGGATCGCGGCCGCTGCCGGGGTGCGATGGCGGCGCCCCGGCGGCCGTCGCCTCGGTGCCCTCGCGCCAGCGCAGCACCTCCATGGCCGGCACCGGGCGATGAAAGCCCTTGAGCTCGAGGTCGGCGATCGGCCGCGCCTCGACCCACGCCTCGACCATGCCGTAGACCCGCTGGCTGACGACGATCTGCCCGGCCCTGGCCTCGTCGCACAGCCGCGAGGCGAGGTTGGTGACGCTGCCGACGGCGGCGTATTCGAGCCGGCGGTCGAAGCCGATCTGGCCGAGCGTGGCGTAGCCGAGCGCGATGCCGATGCCGAAGCCGAGCGCGTGCCCGCGGTTGCGCCATTTTTCGGTCATGACGTCCATGGCGTCGCGCATCTCGACCGCCATGCGCACCGCGCGCGCGACGTGATCGGGCAACTTGAGGGGAGCGTTGAACAGGATCATCACGCCGTCGCCGGCGTAACGGTCGAGCGTGCCCTCGTAGCGGAAGATCAGTTCGCCGAGCGTCTTGTGATACTCGCGCAGGATGGTCATCACCTCTTCCGGCTCGGTCGTCTCGGTGAAGGCGGTGAAGCCGCGCAGGTCGCAGAACACCACCGTCACCTCGCGGCGGTGGCTGGCCAGCAGCGCCTCGTGGCCGTCGGAGGAAGCGATGAGCTGCGCCACCTGCGGGGCCAGGAAGCGCTCGAGCCGGCGGATGCGCTCGATCTCGCCGAGCTGGCGCGCGACGCGCTGTTCCAGCGACCTGTTCCAGTCGCGCAACTGTTCGGTCTGCTCCTGCAGCTTGTCGGCCTGCGACTTGACGGTGGCGTGCGCGCTGGCCAGTTCGCGGCCCTTGCGGTCGACCTCGTGAAACAGCCGCGCGTTGCGCATCGCCACCACCGCCTGGTGCGCGAAGGTGCGCATCAGGCCGACGACGCTGGCGGCGAAAGCGCCGCTGCGCTTGCGCATCACCACCAGCGCGCCGAGCACGCCCGTGGTGTCGGCAAGCGGCACCACCAGCACGGAGTGGAAGCCGGCCTGTAGCGCCGGCTGCTTCAGCGGCTGGTCGGGTAGCGATGTCAGGTCGGCGATGGCGATCGGTTCGCGGCGCGCCGCCGCCTCGTGCAAAATGCTTGCCGGCTGATCGACCACGAGATGGTCGCGCGTGCCGTGCGCGGGCCCGGCCCCTTTGGCCTCGATCAGGTCGAAACGGCCGGCGGCCGCATCGAAACCATAGATCAGCACGGTGTCGGCGCCGGTGATGGCGAGCGCGCGCTCGGCGACGGTGGCCAGCACCGCGGCGAGGTCGAGCGAGGAGGCGACCGCGCGGCCGACCTCCTCCAGCACCTTCAGTTCGTTGACCGACCGGGCGAGGTCGCGGGTGCGCTCGTCCACCTTGGCTTCGAGGCGCGAATAGGATTCGTGAAGCTGCCCGGCCATGCCGTTGAACTGCTGCGCCAGCTCTTCCAGTTCGTCGCCGGTCTCGACCGCGATGCGATGGGCGAAGTCGCCGGCGCCGAAGCGGTTGGCGCCGGCCCGCAGCGCGCGGATCGGCACCAGCATGCGCCTGGCGAGAATGGTGCCGGCGATGGTGGCGACCGCGAGCCCGAGCACGACCAGCAGGACGGCGCGCCACAACAGGTCGCCGATCGGCTTGAGCGCCTCGGTGCGCGGCTGCTCGAACACCACCGACCAGCCGAGTTCGGGCAGCGCGCGGCCGGCGCTCAAGACCGCCTTGCCGTTCTGCTGGCGACCCTCCGCCAGCGGCCCCGCGCCGGCGATCAGCGCGGCGATCTGCGGCAGGGCGGCGAGGTCGGCGCCCGGGCGGTCGGCCGGCTCGGAGCTTGCCAGCAAAACCCCCTTGTGATCGACGACGAGGGCATGGCCGACCTTGCCGGCCTGCGCATCGGTGACGAGGTTGGTCAGGAACGACAGGTCGATCCCGGCCACCGTCACGCCGGCGTTGCGGCCGGAATGCGCCACCGCGATCGCCATGCGGGGAGCGCCGTCGCGCACCTCCGCCGGCGAATACCAGACGCCCTTTGCGATCGCCTGGGTGAAGCGCGGGTCGCGGGCATGGTCGGCGTTGCCGCCGGCCACCGTCTCGCGCCGCGACAGCCGCATTTGCTCGCGGCCGTCGCCGTCGAGATAGGCGAGGTCGGCGACGGCCGATTGCTGGCGCAGCAGCAGCGCGTAGTCGGCGCGGCGCTGGTCGAGGGTGGTGACGCTCGCCCGCGTCACCCAGCTGATCTGCCGCTCCAGTTCGCCGATGGCCTGATCGATGCGGCGCGCGGTGGCGTCGGCTTTCTCGGCCATGGCGGCGACGAGGTTGGCCTTGGCCTGCTGGTAGATGATCCAGGTCTCGATGGCGCCGTTGACCGCCAGCACGAACAGCACGAGCCCGACCAGCGCCAGCACATACTTGCCGAACAGGCCGCCGCGCCGCATCCAGGCTGTGTCGTTCGCCGCCATCCATGCCCCTTCCGACGATGCCCGCGCCTGCCGCGCCCGGCCGCGGCCCTTTTTATCTTGGATCGCGGGCGGGGGCATCGCTTTTACGATGGTGCGACCGCGCCGGCTGGGGGAAACCGGGCGACTTTTGCCGCGGGGCCTGCGCAGACGAGGGGCGGGGCCGTATAATCCGGTGCGACGGGCGACCCACGCGGGATTTCGGGGGAAGACGATGAGCAGGCAGGCCGAGTTCGCGGTCATCCTCAAGATGAATCCGATGTTTGCCGATCTCGGCGCGGAGGCGATCGGGCGCATCGCCGCGCTGTGCCTCACGCAGCAGCTTGGCGAGGGCGAGGTGCTGTTCCAGAAGGGCGACGACGGCGGCGCGCTCTACGGTATCCGCCGCGGCCGCATCCGCATCGAGACAGGAGCTGCCGACGGCACCCGGCTGACGCTGAACTTTCTCGGGTCGGGCGATCTGTTCGGCGAGGTCGCTGTTCTCGACGGCGAGCCGCGCACGGCGGATGCCACCGCAACCGAGCCGACCGAACTGTTCGTGCTGCGCCGCGAGGATTTTCTCGGCTTCCTCGAGCGCGAGCCGCGCGTCGCCATCAAGCTGATCGGGCTGTTGTGCCAGCGCATCCGCTGGATGAGCGAGCGCATGGAGGAATCCGTGCTGCAACCCTTGCCGGTGCGGCTGGCGCGGCGGTTGTGCGCGCTGGCCTCCGATTTCGGCGCCGAGGTGCACATCTCGCAGGAGCAGCTCGGCATCTTCGTCGGCGCGGCGCGCGAGAGCGTCAACCGCCAGCTTCAGCAGTGGCGCAAGGACGGCGTGGTCGATCTGCAACGCGGCCGCATTCTGCTCCTGAAGATGAATACGCTGGCGGCGGTGGCGCGCGGCGGATAGAGCATGATCGGATCACGCTCTCGCGCCGGCTCAGTGCGCGTCCGTGGCCGGCGCGGCGGCGGGGGCGGGCGGCAGCCCTTCCGCCGGCGGCGGCGCATCGTCGCTGTTGGCGCCGATGACGCGGCGGCTGATGCGCGCGGCGAACCGGCCGATGTCGTCCATCAGCATGAACATCGCCGGCACGAACACCAGTGACAGCGCGGTCGAGAACACCAGTCCGCCGATCACCGCCAGCGCCATCGGCGAGCGGAACTCGCCGCCGGCGCCGAATGCCAGCGCGCTCGGCACCATGCCGGCCGCCATGGCGATGGTGGTCATGACGATCGGCCGCGCGCGTTTCTTGCCGGCGTCGATCATCGCCTCGTCGCGCGGCTTGCCCTCGCGGATCGATTCGATGGCGAACTCCACCAGCATGATGGCGTTCTTGGTAACGATGCCCATCAGCATCAGAATGCCGATCCACACCGGGGTGGTGAGCTGCTTGCCGGTGATCAGCAGCGCGCCGATGGCGCCGCCGATCGACAACGGCAGCGAGAACAGGATGGTGATCGGTTGCAGGAAGGTGCCGAACAGCAGCACCAGCACGGCATAGACCATCATCAGCCCGCCGGTGATCGCGGTGGCAAAACCCTCCGACAGCTCGTTGAGGCTTTCGGCATCGCCCGACTGGCTGACGCTGACGCCGCGCGGCAGGGTCTTCATCACCGGCAGGTCGTAAATCTGCTTCAGCGCGTCGCCGAGCGCCGCCGTGCCGACCAGATCGGCGGCGACGGTCGCCTGCCGCTCGCGGTCGTAGCGATTGATGCTGGTCGGCCCCTGGTCGAGCCGGATATCGGCGACGACCGACAGCGGCACCGTGCCGCGGCCGCCGCCGAACGGCACCTGCAATCGTTCCAGCGTTTGCAGGCTGGCGCGCGCGGCATCGTCGAGCTGCACGCGGATCGGCACCTGACGGTCGCCGGCATCGAACTTCGCCAGCGCCGGGCCGACGTCGCCGATGGTGGCGACGCGCACCGTCTCCGACAGCCCTTCGGTGGAGACGCCGAGCCGCGCGGCGAGGTCGGCGCGCGGCCGCACCCGCAGTTCGGGCCGCTCCAGCGCCGTCTCGGCGATGACGTTGGCGATCTCCGGAATGCGCTTCATCTGCGTCGCAAGCTCGCTTGCGACGTTGCCGACGATGGCCGAATCGTTGCCGGTGACGACCAGCGAGATGGCGCGCAGGCCGTTCTCGTCGAGGAACCAGTAGCGGATGTCCGGCACGTTCTCCAGTTCGCGGCTGATCGACAGCTCGAGGTCGCGCTGCGTGACGGAGCGTTCGCCCTTCGGCGTGTAGTTGATGATCAGCGCCGCGCGCCGCACCTCCTGCGTGCCCGGCGGCACCCGCCCGCCGTCGACGAAGATGCTTTCGATCTCCGGCCGCTTGCGTAAGCGCCGGGTGATGTCTTCTGTGACCTTCTCGGTCTGGGCCAGTTGCGTGCCGGGCGGCAGTTCGAGCGCCAGCAGCGAGCGCGCGGTATCCTGCGCCGGCAGAAAACCCTGCGGCAGCAGAAAGATCGAGGCGATCGACAGCGCGAACACGAACAGCCCGGCGAGCACCGTCAACAGATAGTGCCGCACCGACCAGGTGACGAGCCGGGTGTAGGCGTTGAGCACGCGGCCCGGCGGCTTCTCCTAGTGGGCGTGCGGCTTCATGAAGTAGGCCGCCAGCACCGGCGTGACGAAGCGCGCGGCCAGCAGCGAGAAGAACACCTGCACCGAGACGGTGATGCCGAACTGCTTGAAGAACTGCCCGGCGATGCCCGACATGAAGCT
>JBDHSY010000142.1:0-7309 GCA_039808405.1 Xanthobacteraceae bacterium | reverse complement strand
GCCACTCGCTCAGCAGCGGCCGGAACGAGGGCCGCGACTTGATCCGCGCATACCACGCCTTTGCCGCCTCGTCCTCGTTCCACGGCACGTCGCCGAGATAGTCGATGGCGGACAGGTGCGCGGCGGCGGCGAGGTCGGCATAGGTCAGGCGGTCGCCGGCGAGGTAGTTCCGGGTGCGCGCCAGCCAGCCGATATAGGCGAGGTGGTAGCGCACGTTGGCCTTGGCGGCGCGGATCACGTCGGTCGAGGGCGGGCCGCCGCCGGCGTCCTCGTTCATGTAGCGCTTGTAGATGCGCTCGGTGACCAGGGGACCGGAGACCTCGGCGAAGAACTTGTCGTGGAACCAGGCCGAGAGGCGGCGCACCTCGATGCGCTCCTCGGGTTCGTCCGGCATCAGGCGGCGCTCGCCCATGGTCGCGCCGATCAGCTCGTCGAGATATTCGCTGATCACGCCGACGCCGGGCGCCACCGGCCCCTCGTCGACCGCCAGCACCGGGGTGGCGGCGGCCGGGTTCATCACCAAAAATTCCTTGCGCCGCTCCCAGACGCGCTCCTCCGCGAGCGTGACGTCGAGCCGGTATTCACCGAGCACCAGCCGGACGAAACGGGAATGAGGACAGAACGGGTGGTGGAACAGCGTCAGCATGGCGTCCTTGATAGTTTCAGATGCCTTAACAAACCGCTTCCAATCGCGGGAACCGGGCGGCCCCGCAGCCCCGCCGGTGCGGCGGTGAGCGGCCTCGCGGGTGGCGGCAAGCCGGTGTCCCGGTCAATTCTGTTCAAAGCATGATGAGGGACGCCCGGTCGCGCCCGGCCGGCCCGACGGCGAGATAGCCGTTGCGAGGTTTTTGCGAATCCGCGACAAAGCGCCATCCTCGCCCGCCTTCCGGATCGCCGCCATGCTGTACGACCTCTTCAAGGCTCTGATGCTCGGCATCGTCGAGGGGCTGACCGAGTTCCTGCCGGTGTCCTCGACCGGCCACCTGCTGCTGCTGGAGCGCTTCTTCGGCTTCGACGACGACGCCTTCGGCAAGACCTTCGTGGTGCTGATCCAGCTCGGCTCGATCCTCGCCATCCTGGCGGTGTATTTCGCGCGGCTCACGCGCATCGCGCTCGGCTTCTTCTCCGACCCGGCGGCGCGGCGCTTCGTGATCGGCGTCGTGGTGGCGTTCCTGCCGGCGGCGGTGATCGGGGCGGGCGCGCATTCGTTCATCAAGGGCGTGCTGTTCAACCCGTGGGTGGTGTGCTTCACGCTGATCGTCGGCGGCGCGGTGCTGATGTGGGTCGATCAGCTCGACCTCAAGCCGCGCTATCACGATGCCACGGGGTTCTCGCTGCCGATGTATCTCGGCATCGGCATCTGCCAGTGCATGGCGATGATCCCCGGCGTGTCGCGCTCCGGCGCCACCATCGTGTCGGCGATGCTGTTCGGCGCCGACAAGCGCTCGGCGGCGGAGTTCTCGTTCTTCCTCGCCATGCCGACCATGGCCGGCGCCTTCGCCTACGACCTCTACAAGAACTACGGCGAGATGACCGGGCACAACGTGATGCTGGTGGCGGTCGGCTTCGTCACCTCGTTCCTCGCGGCCCTGGTGGTGGTGCGGACGTTCCTCGACTACGTGACCCGCCACGGCTTTGCGCCGTTCGCATGGTGGCGGGTGGTGGTCGGCACGCTGGGGCTGATCGCGCTGGCGATGGGTCTTTGAACGCCAGCGCCGCGCCCGCGCCGGCGTGGCTTACACGCTGAGCCGCTGGAACTGGCCGGCGCGGCGGAAGCGCCACAGGTAGCTCGGCGCGATCGCCGCCATCGCCTCCGGCACGATGCCGAGCCCGTCCAGCGTCAGCCCGGCCGCCTTGGCCGCCTCCGACACCACGTTGTCGGCTTCGAGCAGCGTCACCTGGTCCGGCGTCAACGTGAACGGCTGCGGCGCGAACTGCAGCAGGCAGGCTTGCAACCGCGCCAGCGCGAACGGCAGCGACACCAGCGCCCGGTCGCGGCCGGTGGTCCTGAGGATGAAGGCGAGGATCTCGCGCATCGTCATCGTCTCGGGGCCGCCGAGCTCGTAGGTCGCCCCCGCCCTGGTGCGGCCGGTGACCGCCGCGGCAATCGCCAGCGCCACGTCGCCGACGAAGACCGGCTGGAACTTCGTCGCGCCGCCGCCGATCAGCGGCAGCACCGGCGACACCCGCGCCAGCGCCGCGAAGCGGTTGGTGAACTGGTCGTCGGGGCCGAACACCACCGACGGGCGAAAGATCACCGCCTCCGGCACCGCGGCGCGCACGGCCGCCTCGCCCGCGGCCTTGGAGCGGGCATAGAGCGAGGGCGAATCGGCGTCGGCGCCGAGCGCCGAGACGTGGATCAGCCGTACGCCCGCGGCGGCCGCCGCGTCCGCCACCGTGCCGGCGCCGCGCGCCTGCACGGCGTCAAAAGTCTGGCGGCCGGACGGCGCGAGAATGCCGACGAGGTTGATGGCGATATGGGCGCCGCGCATCGCGGCCGCGACCGACTGAGGATAGCGCAGGTTGGCCTGCACCGGCATGATCTGGCCGACCTTGCCGAGCGGCTGCAAATGGCCGGCGAGATCGGGCCGGCGCACCGCGGCGCGGATGCGAAACCCCTCGCGCGCCAGCACCCGGATGACGTTGCGGCCGAGGAATCCCGAGCCGCCGAAAACCGTGACCAGCGTATCGATGGGGTCGGACATGGACAGGCTCCTGACAGCGGTGCGGGCGGCCGACGTGATGAGTCGCACGGCGCCGCGCCTACGCCCTCGCCATAGGACGAGACGGCAAATCTGTACAGGGCATTTGACCGGCAACGCAGCATTTGACAAGCGCGCGGACGGTCCGTAGGTATCGCGCCCGTGCCCAGGTGGCGGAATTGGTAGACGCGCTGGCTTCAGGTGCCAGTGGCTTCACGGCCGTGAAGGTTCGAGTCCTTTCCTGGGCACCACACTTCTGAAATCTCTTTTCCATTCAATAAGATAAACCCTCTCAAGGGATTGCGCCGAGCCGACCGGGCGGGCAACGCCGCTGTTTCGGGCGGCCCGTCCGACGAAGCGGGATGGCGCCGGAGGTGGCTGTCGCGCGCAGCGAATCCCGGCCGATGCTCGAACCAGGGTGGTCGGGCACCGGCTCACCATCCCGGTCGGAGAGGACTTCAGGTTCGTCGCTCCGAGCGAGCGCTTCCCCTGTTCGTTTTTCTCGCGACGAACGATCCCGCCGCCGTCACATTTTTCTGGCGCGGATTGCGACGCATCTGAATCGGCATGACGGCGACCGTGGTCGCTCCCGCACCGTCGGATGTATTCAAGGTGCGAGCCTGAAACGCGTCTGTCCGGATCGAGCGGAACGGGCCGCGCGCAGGCGCAGGCGACGCGCCTGTGCTTCGCGGCAACGTTCCTCCCGATCCCGTATGCAAGCTTTAGTCAACGAGCGGTGTCGTCATATCTCCCGGGAGACTTCCCGCGAGAAGGAGCGACATCGGCCAAATGGATCCCGGGCAACCGGACAGAACCGACGATCTTTTCATGAAGCTGAGAAGCCGCTGTCCGCAGGCAACGCAACCTGTGAATGCGGCGCGCCAAAACTCTGTCGCATTCGTCGCGGCAAGGGCGGCGCGCGACGATGACGGAAACATCGTTACACCGGTCCGCCGCTATAACGACAACGACGGCCACGACGAGCCGCAGCCTCTACTCGCTCACCGT
This sequence comes from Xanthobacteraceae bacterium, assembly GCA_039808405.1. GTDB lineage: Bacteria > Pseudomonadota > Alphaproteobacteria > Rhizobiales > Xanthobacteraceae > PRO6. Next base: position 3,599 of record JBDHSY010000142.1, on the reverse strand, counting down.
CGCGGTTCGGCTTCAGGAACGGCGATGCGTCCGGATCGCTCGCTCGGTTGATGAACGCAGCTTTCTATTGTAGCCTAGCTCCCCAAAAACAGGATTTCCATCAGGTGATCCGACCGTGAGGGTGGAAAATGCGTTTCACGCTTCGTCAGCTGGAGTATTTTATCGCGGCGGGTGAAACTGGAAGCATCACGCTTGCGTCTGAGCGAATTCACATTTCCCAACCGTCGATTTCCACCGCGATTTCCCATCTCGAGCGGGAGATCGGTATCCAGCTTTTCATCAGACATCATGCAACCGGGCTTTCGCTGACCGCCGCGGGAAAGGTCATGCTGCGCGAAGCCAAGCGGGTTATCGATCAGGCCCAGGGGCTTTACGTCGTTGCGTCGGAGACCAGCGATCAAATTCGCGGCGATCTCGTCGTCGGGTGTCTCACCACTCTGGCCCCGATGATGATGCCCGAGCTGGCGTGCTCCTTCACCGCCGACTACCCCGAGACGCGCATCCGTCACGTCGGCACGAACCAGGAAAGCCTGCTGAACGGATTGCGTCGCGCCGAGATCGATCTCGCGGTCACTTACAATCTTCGCATTGCCGAGGACATCTCGTTTGTCCCGCTGGCGCGCTTGCCGATGTATGTCGTGATAGGGGAGCATCACCCGTTCGCTCGTCGAAAGTCGCTATCGCTCAGCGAATTGAGCGGCGAGCCGATGATCCTGCTCGATCTGCCGCTGAGCCGCGAGTACTTCCTCGTCATGTTTACCAAGGAAGGGATTCAGCCGAATATCTGGGCGCGCTCGGAGCATGCCGATATGATTCTGGCGATGGTTGCGAACGGCTACGGCTATACGCTGTCAAACGTTTTTCCCCGGTCGGATGTGGCGTTGGATGGCCGTCGCGTCATCCGCATTCCGCTGTCCGGCGGCCATTCTCCCATGTGTGTCGGGATCGCAACGCTAAGCCAGCTTCCAAGGTCCCGCCTTGTGAACACGTTCGTCGGCCACTGCGAGGCTTTGATTTCGGATGCGTATATTCCGGGCATGGCCGCGCCGCCGGTCGACTGTCGCGCCGGGGTTTCGGCGCTGGAGTTTGTGGCCGACAAGGCAAACAGGCATACGACGCTCAACAATGTCAGCTAAGCGCGCGCAGAGGCTTTCGGCTGCCTCGCTGAACCCATGATAACGCCGAGCCGGCCGATACGGGGCATTTCCATTCGACCGCATCCTGCGCTCGTCAATAAAAGCTGCGACCGCCATCGACCGCCATCGAAATCCCGGTGATGAAACTCGATTCCGTGGAACTGAGAAACAGGATCGCTGAAGCGACCTCGTCGACCTGGCCGAACCGTCGCAGTGCGTACTGCTCGATCGCGCGCGACTTGGCTTCGGCCGAGTAGAGCTTCTCGATCATCGGTGTTTCGACCGGGCCGGGGCACACCGCATTGACCCGGACGCGCGGTGCCAGTTCCTGTGCGATCGATTTCGTGAACGCCAGCAGGCCGGCCTTGGAGGCGGCGTAGGCCGAATAGCCCGGAAGAGGGCGCAGCGCGATGCCGGACGATACGTTGACGATCGTGCCATGGTCCGAGGCCCGGAGATAGCTCGCCGCTGCTCTGCACACAAGAAACGGCGCGGTCAGGTTCACGGCGATCTGGGCCGTCCAGTCCTCGACCGATGTTTGTTCGAGCGGGTGAACCCGCAAAATTCCAGCCACGTTCACGACGCCGTCGAGCCCACCCATCGCCTCTGCGGCCGTTGCGACGGCCGCAGTTGCCTCGTCAGGAATCGCCAAGTCGGCGGCGACCGGATGTGCGTCACATGATCTGGCGGCGGCCGACAGCTGCTCCTTCGATTTGTCGACCAGGGCCAATGTCGCCCCACACCGCCTGAACAGGCGCGCAACGCCCGCGCCTATTCCGGACGCGCCCCCGGTAATGAGAATGCGTCGCCCGGCGAGAAGGGAGCGCGTGGGCGCATCGGTCGCGCGATCCATCCGGATGGCTCCTGAATCTCTTTGATCGAAACGGATGGCGGTCGTGTCGAGCGGCTGAACCGCCTGCCGGTGTCGTCCAGATCGGCAGCCGCTGCGATACGATCTACCTGGCCTTCTCGTACGCGTCGGTATCGATCTTCCAAAGCCTGGCCGTGTTCTTCCACATTATCTGTTCCATGTCGGCATCGGAGATCGGCTCCAGCCCCAACTTGGGCGCGAGCGTCTTGAAGCTGCGAAACATGTCCGCGGCCATGTGCGTGTGCGAATTCTCCGAACCGAACAGCAGCTTGTGATAGCCGCACAGATTGCCGAAGTCCTTGACCGTCCTCAGAACCTTCTCGGCTCCGAACCATCCCCAATAGGCCATGTCGGCATGGACGTTGTCCCACTTCGCGATCAGGGCCATGCATTCGTCGACCCAGGGCCATGCAACGTGGGCCACAACGATCTTGAGATCGGGATACTTGGCGGCCACGTCGTCCAGCAAATAGGGCTGCTGGAATTTCATCGGCGCGTTCTTTGAGGGGGTCCAGCCCATATGGACCTGCATCGGTATATCGAGGTCGACAAGGGCCTTGTAGATGGGATCGAGCCGACTGTCGCGCGGGTCGAAATGATCGTAGGAAGGATAGAGCTTGCACGCCTGAAAGCCGTGCTGCTTCACGCACCGCTTGATCTCGTTGACGGCAGCGGAGACGTCGCGCAACGGATCCACGCTGCAGGTGAGCGCAAAGCGGTGCGGGGCCGCGGCCTTTACCTCGAGAAGGAAGTCATTCGGCGTATACGGTCCGCCGTCGTCCGGGTATACGCGGCGGTGATCCGAGGTCATGATGCACGTCATATCAACGCCCGTGCGGTCCATCTGATAGACCAGCCTCTCACCGACCGTCATCGCCGGTTTATCGTATGTCCAGTTGTGAACGCCCCCCCAGGCCCGGTAAAGCTCTTCGACCCACCATTGAGGATAGTGCTTGCCAAGCTCGCCGGCGTGTACGTGACAATCGATGATCATTCTCTGCTTCCTCCGACTTCCGACAATCGTCTGGGAAATGGTAGCATTCGGTTTCTGACGCCTGCGATCACAGCAAGAAGGCTCCGCCTGGGGCCTGATGACATCCGGTCGGTCTCTGCCGCCCTTCACTGATTACTGTGATCACAGTAATCATCATAGGAACAATTATGGCCTTGTCAACGACCCCTCCGAAAAAGCCCGGTGCAGGCGCATTGAGCAACCTTCAAAGCAAGGTTCTCAATCGGGAGACGATCAGCGACCAGATCTACGCCCAGCTTTGTCAATCGCTGTCGTCGGGCGAACTGGCGCCCGGGGATCGGCTTTCGATCCGAAAGATCAGCGCGATATACGGCACGTCGATGATGCCTGTCCGGGAGGCGGTGACGCGGCTGGTGGTCAACAAGGCGCTTGAAATTCTTCCCAACAAGGCCGGTCGCGTTCCTGTCATGAGCCCGGAAAGTTTTCGCGAACTCACGACGGTGCGAATTCACATCGAAAGTTTTGCCGCGGGGCGGGCGGCATTGAACCGTTCGGCGCAGGATCTCGAGGCGATAAAATCGTGCGAAGACAAGTTTCGTCGGTCGCTTACGGACTCCGA
>JBDHSY010000141.1:0-7354 GCA_039808405.1 Xanthobacteraceae bacterium | reverse complement strand
CAGTTGTAGCTCAGTTGGTTAGAGCGCCTGTCTGTGGAACAGGAGGTCGGTGGTTCGAGCCCACCCAACTGTACCAGTCCTGAACCGTCTCCTATCTCCCTCCTCGTTTCGTCTGTGTTTGGCGTGATCCCAGCGCACCTATTTACCGCGCGCCTTGCGCGCACCCGGCGACTGGAACACGGAAGCGTTGCCGGCGTTGGCCCTTCAGGCGTCGCGCCAAGAGGCGGCGCCACGGATGCAACGGGCGGAGACCTTGATGAACACCGGACTGATATCCTCGATCGTCGCCGTGACCCTGCTCGGCGCGGCGGGCGGGGCTTTCGCGCAAGCCTCGAATACGGGCGGCGAGCGGCAGCAGCCGCCGGCCCAGCAGTCGGCTCCGCCGGAAGCGCCGCAAGCGGCCGGGCACGACGCGCAGACGGGCCAGCCCGAGACCGGGCCGAACGCTACGCAGTCGCAAAACCCCGGCACCAGACACGATGTGGATGGCACCGAATCCAAATCCCGCTCGAACAATGCCCCCGGATCGGCTGCCGCGCCGTCCGGCAAGTGATCGCCCGCCGCCATAAGCCGTTTTCACCTGTCGCTCGCCATGCCGTATAAAAGCCGGCCGGTGCCATAACGGCCGGCGCGCCGCACGTCGTGTGGATGCGGATGTGACGATGGACAAAAATACCAGATGACGGCGGCGGTCTATCTCGGCGCGGCGCTGGCGGAGATCGCCGGCTGCTTTGCCTTCTGGGCGTGGCTGCGGCTCGACCGCTCGGCATGGTGGCTGGTTCCGGGCATCGCCTCGCTGGCGCTGTTCGCCACGCTCCTCACATGGGTCGAAACCGCCTCGGCGGGCCGCGCCTATGCCGCCTATGGCGGCGTCTACATCGCGGCGTCGCTGATGTGGCTATGGCTTGCCGAGAGCGTGCGGCCGGACCGCTGGGATATCGTCGGCGCGCTCGTCTGTGTTGCGGGGGCTGCGATCATCCTGCTCGGCCCGCGTGCGTGAGGCAGATCGCGCTCGCCCCGGACATAACGTGAATCGTGTGGCCCCGAGCCCACATCCGCCATTGCTTCAATCATGTAATAGATGCCGTCGGCCGCGACATCGCAACATTTATGCTTTTGCGAATCAAAAAACTGATTCAGTGTCGCTCCCCGAGTCAACGGGAGACCAGCCAATGAACACGATTGTATTTGCGTCGCGTAAAGGTGGCTCGGGTAAGAGCACGCTGGCGGCGCATCTTGCCACGCACGCTCATAAGGCGGCCAAGCCCTGTCTGTTGATCGATGCCGATCCGCAGGGCTCGCTGACGCTGTGGCACAAGCTGCGCGGCACCGACGAGCCGCCGATCCGCGCCGCATCGCGTTCGGTGGCGGAGATCGTCGCGAAGGCCAAGCGTGACGGATTCGAGTGGGTGTTCATCGATACGCCGCCGAACATGTCGGCGGTGGTCGCCGACGCCGTCGGCAATGCGACCATGGCGATCATCCCGGCGCGTCCCGGCGTGTTCGATATCGACGCGGTGCAGGAGACGATCCAGACCTGCCGCGCCGCGCGCAAGCCATATGCCGTCGTCATCAACGGCGCACCGGCCATTCGCGACGGCATCGAGAACCGGATGGTCACCGCCGCGCGCGAAGCGCTGGCCAACTTCCGCGCACCGGTCTGGGGCGGACAGATCACCAATCGTGCCGACCTCATCCTGGCGTTGAGCCATGGCGAGAGCGCGCGGGAATACTGCGCCGACGGCCGCGCGGCGACCGAGATCGGTCGGCTGTGGAACGGCATCGAGCGCTCGGTGAAGGCGATCCGCGGCCTGTCGTCGGCCAATGGCGCGATGCATCGTCAGGCCGCCTGACCCGGTCGCGCGTGCGCGGCGGCCTTCGCCACGGGCCTTGCCGAACTGGAGCTTTTCCGCTTCTGATGGAATCAGAAGCGGAGCTCTTTGATTTTGTTTTGACGCGTTTTCTTTACGCGAACCGGTTCCCACTTCGCTTGAAAACGCTTTAAAGATCGTTGGAACAAAAAAAGCCGGGCTGAAGAAAAGCCCGGCTTGTTTAGTCTTTGGCCAAAAGAGGCCGACACAATCACCTTCCAAGAGGGATAGCTGAAGCCTGTGGCTGCTGGAGGAGGGGGACAAGTGCAACCCCAAGCGCTCAGTGAGATCATTATGGTCGATCGCGGCAACGCATCAACATCGCACCTCGCATGTCAGACATGCGATGCCTGCGGGCAGTTCGCCGGCACAAAACATGCGCGAAGAATTTGATTCGATTGTTCCGCACCGAGAACGCCAACAGAGTCCACCCGACGTCCGCGCCGCCGGGTGAGTTGCTATGACGGCCAGCGCTGCGCCTTGCCGACGACGAAATCGCGGAAGACCTGAATCCGCGCCACGCTTTTCAGTTCTTCCGGATAGACAAAATACGTATCGAGCTGAATCGAATCTTCTTCGCCGAACAACTGCACCAGGCGGCTGTCCTCCTCGACGAGATAGTCGGGCAGCGCGGCGATGCCGAGGCCCTGCTGGCAGGCGCGCACCAGCCCGATCACGTTGTTGACCTTGAAGAACGGCTCGCGCGGCGTCGCGCCGTTGCGGCCGGCTTCGATCAGCCATTGCCGGTTCTGCAGGTGCGGCGGCACGTTGGCGTCGCTGAGCAGGATCAGGCGATGGTTGTCGAGTTCGTCGAGCGTGCGCGGCGTGCCGTAGCGCTTGACGTATTCCGGCGCGCAATAGGCGTGGAAGCCCATCGAGAACAGCTTGCGCTGGATCAGGTCGGGTTGCGTGGGCTTGCGCGTGCGGATGGCGACGTCGGCCTCGCGCATCGACAGGTCGAGATCCTCGTCGGTGATGATCAGCGAGATGCGGATCTCCGGATAGAGCGCGGTGAACTCGCCGAGCCGCGGGATCAGCCAGTGAATGCCGACGCCGGGCGTGGTGGTGACCTTGAGATCGCCGCTCGGCCGCTCGCGGCTGTCGGTCAGCTTGGCGCGCGCGGCCTGGAGCTGCATGAACACGTCGTGCGCGGTGCGAAACAACAGGTCGCCCTGTTCGGTCAGGATGAGGCCGCGGGCGTGGCGGTGAAACAGCGAGACCGACAGCTCCTGCTCCAGCGCGCTGACCTGCCGCGACACCGCCGATTGCGAGAGCCCGAGCTGCTCGCCGGCGTGCGTGAAGCTGCCTGCCTCCGCCGCGGCGTGAAACACCTTGAGCTTGTCCCAGTCCATATCCGCTAGTCCGCTTCGTGTGCGAGGCATGAGGGCTATTCCGCGGCGGCGCGGTCGCTGGCGCGCTGGTGAATGAAGCGTTCGGCTTCGAGCGCCGCCATGCAGCCCATGCCGGCGGCGGTGACCGCCTGGCGATAGGTTTCGTCGGCGACGTCGCCGGCGGCGAACAGGCCGGGCACGGAGGTCGCGGTGGAGTGGGGGGCGACCTCGACATAGCCGGACGGCGTCAGCCTGACCTGGCCCGCGACCAGCTCGGTCGCCGGCGCGTGCCCGATGGCGACGAAGAAGCCGTCGGCCTTGTGCTCGGTGATGGCGCCGGTCTTGAGATTCCTGAGGCGGATGTGGGTCACTTTCGACGGGTTGTCGGTGCCGCAGATTTCCTCGACGGCACTGTCCCAGATCACATTGATCTTGGGGTGCTTGAACAGCCGCTCCTGCAGGATGCGCTCGGCGCGCAGGCTGTCGCGGCGATGCACCAGCGTGACGCGCGAGGCGAAATTGGTCAGGAACAGCGCTTCCTCGACGGCGGTGTTGCCGCCGCCGATCACGAACACCTCCTTCTCGCGATAGAAGAAGCCGTCGCAGGTGGCGCAGGCCGAGACGCCGAACCCCTTGAACTTTTCTTCCGACGGCAGCCCGAGCCAGCGCGCCTGCGCGCCGGTCGCAAGGATTACGGTCTCGGCGAGATAGACGTCGCCGGAATCGCAAGCGAGGCGGAATGGGCGCTGCGCGAGATCGAGCGAGTTGACGTGGTCGGTGACGATCCTGGTGCCGACATGCGCGGCCTGCTGCTCCATCTGCTGCATCAGCCACGGCCCCTGGATCACCTCGGCGAAGCCGGGGTAGTTCTCGACATCGGTGGTGATGGTGAGCTGGCCGCCGGGCTGAATGCCCTGGATCAGCACCGGCTCGAGCATGGCGCGGGCCGCATAGATCGCTGCGGTGTAACCCGCCGGCCCCGAGCCGATGATCACCACTTTGGCGTGGACAGGGGCAGCCATGCACCGGTCTCCTCTTTCTCAAGCCGCATGTCCCCATCGCGGAACAACCGTCCGCCGACGCGTCGCGATAGGGTGAAAAGTTGCAGCCAACTCTATGCCATCTGTATAGCCATGCAAGAACTGCAACCCCCCCTCGATAATTTTCCCCAAATGAGGCTTTACAGCCACGTCGCGCAATAAAATTGCGCGATAGTCGCGGATCGGCTAAGAGGGGCGCACGGCCATGGCGGCGGCCGTGGGCCGGGCGGGGAAAGCAAGCGTGCTCAAGGCATTGGACGAGATCGACCTCAAGATTCTCAAGGAAATTCAGGCCGACGGCAGGATCACCAACGTGGAGTTGGCCCGGCGTGTCGGTATTTCGCCGCCGCCATGCCTGCGCCGGGTGCGGGCGCTGGAAGAGGCCGGCTATATCGTCGGTTATCGCGGGCTGCTCGACGCCCGCCGCCTCGGCTTCGACGTCACGGTGTTCGCCGCCGTGCATCTGGCGAGCCAGGCCGATGCCGACCTGCGTGCGTTCGAGGAATTCGTGCGGGCCGAGCCGCTGGTGCGCGAATGCTGGATGCTGTCGGGCGAGGTCGATTTCATCCTGAAATGCGTTGCGCCCGACATGGCGACGTTTCAGGAATTCGTCGCCCGGCTGACCGCGGCGCCGCTGGTGCGCAACGTGCGCACCTCGCTGGTTTTGCAGAATGCCAAGAACGAAGCGGCGGCCCCGCTGGAACTGAAAGGAGTTTAAGGGGCTCGGGAGCGCCTGCGGGCCGGCGTTTATGGCAAGCGGCATGGCGGCAGCCCGGAAAACGCGTTTCTCCTCTCGCTTCCGATCGTCTAAGAGAGCGGCGCGGATCGATATCCGCAAGCCACCGCAGCCGGGATTTGCCCCGGCCTCCAGAATCCTTCGCGGCCGACACCGTGCGCGGGCTTTCCGAACCCGGCCGGCCGGATCACATTCGTCACACGCCGCTGGTATCGGCCTCGCGTCGAGGGCCCGGCGTGGCGGTTACGTGAAGAGGCTGTCGTGACGCTCTACGGCATCGTTCTGCTTTCGGTCGCGGGGTTCGGCGCCGGCGTGCTCAATGCAGTCGCGGGCGGCGGCACGTTTCTCACCTTCGCCGCTCTGGTCGCGCTGGGGCTGCCGACCATCGAGGCCAACGCCACCAGCGCGGTGGCGCTCAACCCCGCCAACTTCGCCAGCGTGTTCGCTTATCGCCGCGAGATCCAGACGTATTTCCACAGCATGGTCGGCTATTCGGTGATGGCCGTGCTGGGCGGATTGCTGGGTGCGGGGCTGCTGATCTGGATGGGCGACGAGGGATTTCGTCCGACCGTGCCGTGGCTGCTGCTGGCGGCGACGCTGTTGTTCGCCTGCTCCGACCGCATCCGCGCGGTGGCCGAGCCGTGGGCCGATACCAAGGCGGGCGGGGCGACCGCGATCGCCGGCGTCATCATGTTCGTGGTGTCGATCTATGGCGGGTTTTTCGCCGCCGGAATGGGCATCATGATGCTGGCGGCGCTGATCATCACCGAGCGTGGCGATTTTCACAAGGCCAACGCCATCAAGGTTCTGGCGGCGCTCCTGATCCAGCTGATGTCGTCGGCGGCGCTGATCGTCGGCGGCCTCGTGCATTGGCCCGAGGCCGTCGTCACCATGGTCGCCTCGACGGCTGGCGGCTACTACGGCGTCGACATCGCCCGGCGCGTGTCGCCCAAGATCATCCGCGCCGTGGTGGTCGGCATCGGCCTTGTGCTGACGGTGGTGTTTTTCCTGCGCTAGCGGTCCGACGCGAAGCTGGCGACGCAGCCCCGGACCCCGGACAGGCTCGCCGCGCAGCGCGACGGCCGGCCGGACCGGAGACGAAATCCGTCGCCCAGAACAGCGCAAGGAGAATATCCTCCTTGCGACCGCGATGCGGCGACAGGCTTTCGTGCTTTCGCATCGTCCATACTGGCGCAGGCGATTTCGAGGCGATATGTCGGTGCTCTTGAAGCGCATGCGGGGCGTGCGCGCAGGCCCGGAGCTGGGTTCGTCATGACAAGTTCGCAAGCCGTGATCTGGGGCGGGCTCGCCGTCGGCATCCTGTTCGGCATCGCCGCGCGGGTCAGCAGCCTGTGCCTGCTGAGCGGCCTGCGCGGCTGGTGGATGAGCGGCGACGGCCGCCCGATCCGCACGTTCGCGCTGGCGATCGCCGTGGCGCTGATCGGCAGCCAGGCGCTGCAGGCCGCCGGCCTCGTCGACCTGTCGCAATCGATCTACGTGCGCGATGCCTTCTCGCTGCCGCTGGTGTTCGGCGGCGGCCTGTTGTTCGGCATCGGCATGGTGATGGCCAACGGCTGCGGTGGCCGCGCGCTGGTGCTGCTCGGCGGCGGCAATCTGCGCTCGGCGATCGTGCTGGTGTGCATCGGCATCGGCGGCTACGTGGCGCTCACCGGGCTGCTCGGGCCGCTGCGCGTCTGGGCCGGACAGATCGGTGTGCTCGACGCCGGCGCCGCGACCATTCCCGGCCTGCTCGAAAAGGCGGGGCTGGGCGCGCCGGTCGCGCTCGCGCTCGCGGTGATCGCACTGGCCGGGGCGCTCGCCGTCTTTGCGCTCAGCCACGCGCCGTTTCGCAACAACCTGGCTTTGCTGCTCGGCGGCGCCGCGGTCGGCGGCGCCATCGTGGCCGGCTGGTATGTCACCGGCGCGCTCGGCGCCGACGACTTCGAGCCGGTGCCGGTGGCGTCGGCGACGTTCATCGCGCCGGTCGGCGACACCATCCTCTATGCCATGCTCTCGACCGGCAAGAAGATCAGCTTTGGCGTGACGCTGGTGGTCGGCGTCGTGCTCGGCGCGCTCGCGCTGGCCGCCGCGCAGGGCGCGTTGAAGCTGCAGGGCTTTGCCTCGCCGGCGGCGATGCTGCGCTACATGGCCGGCGGCGTGCTGATGGGCATCGGCGGCGCGTTCGCGACCGGCTGCTCCATCGGTCAGGGCATGACCGGACTGTCGACGCTGGCGCTGATGTCGATCGTGGCCGCCGCCGGCATTATCGCCGGCACCGCGCTGGCCTTGCCGCGCCGCGCCACGGCGCAGAGCACGACCCCGGTCGCGCGCGACGTGCTCAAGGAAGGGCACCCGTAACAGGCCCACCTATGGCGG
>JBDHSY010000140.1:0-7369 GCA_039808405.1 Xanthobacteraceae bacterium | reverse complement strand
CGCGTCGTCGTCCGCCATGTGCTGCGCAACGCGCTGCTGCCGATGGTGACCCTGATCGGGTTGCAGGCCGGCACCATGCTCGGCGGCTCGGTGGTGGTGGAGAGCGTGTTCTCGCTGCCGGGGCTCGGCCGCCTCGCCTACGAGTCCGTGATCCAGCGCGACCTCAACACCCTGCTCGGCATCGTGTTCGTGTCGGCGCTGGTGGTGATCGCCGTCAACTTCGTCACCGACCTCCTCTATGCGCGGCTCGATCCGCGCATCACCTCGGGGGTGTAAGGGATGGACGCGATCAAACGCTACCTGCGCAGCCCGCCGGCGGTGATCGGCCTGGTGCTGCTCGTCGTCGTGCTGGCGATGGCTTTGAGCGCCGGCTGGCTGTTTCCGCGCGATCCGCTGTCGCTTGCCGGCCGGCCGCTGCAATGGCCGATGGCCAACCCGCGTTTCTGGCTCGGCACCGACAATTCGGGGCGCGACATCGCCGCGCAGATTTTCTATGGCGCCCGCATCTCGCTGTTGATCGGCCTCGTTGCCACGCTGGTCTCGATCGTGATCGGCATCGTCATCGGCGCGCTCGCCGGCTACTATGGCGGCCGCACCGACACCGTGCTGATGCGGCTGACGGAAGCGTTCCAGACGCTGCCGAACTTTCTGCTGCTGCTGGTGCTGGTCGCGGTGTTCGGCTCCAACATCGCCACCGTCACCATCGCCATCGGCGTGGTGTCCTGGCCGGCGCCGGCGCGGCTGACGCGGGCCGAGTTCCTGTCGCTGCGCAACCGCGAATTCGTGCAGGCGGCGCGCACGCTGGGGATGCGCGACCTGCGCCTGATTTTTGGCGAGATCCTGCCCAACGCGCTGCCGCCGGTGATCGTCTATGCCAGCGTCGTGATGGCGGTGGCGATCCTGCTGGAAAGCGCGCTGGCGTTCCTGCGGCTGTCCGATCCCAACGTCGCCTCGTGGGGCAACGTGATCGGGCTCGGGCGCGACGTGCTGCGCTCGGAATGGTATGTCTCGGCCATTCCCGGCCTCGCCATTCTGGTCACGGTGCTGGCGGTGTCGCTGGTCGGCCAGGGGCTGAACGACGCCTTCAATCCGAGGCTGAAGGGCCGATGAGCGCCATCCTCACCCTCGAGAGTTTAAGCGTGACGCTGCCGCCCGGCGCCGACCGGCCGCATGCGCTGGAGGATGTGTCCTTCTCGGTCAAGGCCAACGAGATCGTCTGCGTCGTCGGCGAATCCGGCTCCGGCAAGTCGATGACCGCCAATGCCGTGATGCGGCTGTTGCCGGCCGGCGTCGTCCTCGATCGCGGCCGCGTGCTGTTCGAGGGCCGCGACCTCGCGCAGGCCGACGAGGCCGCCATGCGGGCGGTGCGCGGCGCCGGCATGGCCATGATCTTTCAGGAGCCGATGACCGCGCTCAATCCCTTGCGCACCGTCGGCGACCAGATCGGCGAGATGTTTTCCATCCACACCGACATGGACAGGCCCGCGATCCGCGCCCGCGTGCTCGACCTGCTCGACGAGGTGCGCATCCCCGAGCCGGCGCAGGCGGCGAAAGCCTATCCGCACGAACTGTCCGGCGGCCAGCGCCAGCGCGCCATGATCGCCATGGCGCTCGCGCTCGACCCGAAGGTGCTGATCGCCGACGAGCCGACCACCGCGCTCGACGTCACCACGCAGGCGCAGATTCTGGCGCTGATCCGCGATCTCCAGAGGCGCAAGGGCACCGCGGTGATGTTCATCACCCACGATTTCGGCGTGGTCGCCGAGATCGCCGACCGCGTCGTGGTGATGCAGCACGGCCGCGTCGTCGAGCAGGGGCCGGCCGGCGACATTCTCAACCGCCCGCAGCATCCCTATACGCGCGAACTGATCGCCGCGGTGCCGCGCCTCACCGCGCCGGCGCCGCGCAAGCTCACTGATGCGACCATCCTCTCCATCGACGGCGTGTCGAAGACCTACCGCAACGGCGGCTTTCTCGGCCGCGGCGCCCGCGTCACCCACGCGGTGAGGAACGTCTCGCTCGCGCTGCCGAAGGGCGCGACGCTCGGCATCGTCGGCGAGTCCGGCTCCGGCAAGTCGACGCTGGCGCGCTGCATCCTGCGGCTGATCGATCCCGACTCGGGCGCCATCGTGCTCGACGGCAAGGACCTGGCAAAACTCCCAGGCAGCGAGATGCGGGCGGAAACGAAGAACATCCAGATGGTGTTTCAGGACCCGTTCGCCTCGCTCAACCCGCGCCGCAAGGCCGGCGACCTGGTGGCGCAGGGGCTGATGGTGCATGGCACGCCGCGCGCGGCGGCGCTGGCCCGCGCGCGCGAGCTGTTCGCGCTGGTCGGGCTCGACCCCGCCTCCGCCGAGCGCTACCCGCACGAGTTCTCCGGCGGCCAGCGCCAGCGCATCGGGCTGGCGCGTGCGCTGGCGCTCGAGCCAAAAGTGCTGATCGCCGACGAGCCGGTGTCGGCGCTCGACGTCTCGGTACAGGCGCAGGTGCTGACGCTGCTGGCGAGGCTGCGAACGCAGCTCGACCTCTCCATCGTGTTCATCACCCACGACCTGCGGGTCGCAGCGCAGATCTGCGATCTGGTCGCGGTGATGAAGGACGGCGAGGTGGTGGAGACCGGTCCGGTGGCGCGCGTGTTCGGCCATCCGCAGCACGCCTATACGCGCGCGCTGCTCGCCTCGATTCCCGGCCGCGACTTCATCGCTGGGCGGCAAGCGGCCTCGGCCTGAGCGCTTGTTTATTCGCGCATGGTCTTATCCGAAAACCGGTTCCCACCCTCGGGTCAAGCCCGAGGGCAGGCTTTTTCGGGATCATGCCCTACGGCTTGCGGTTGAGCGCGCCCCAGTCGACGTCGCGATCGTTGGCGCGCGCGGCCGGCTTCGGCGCCGGTTTCGCCGGCGCGCCGCGCATGCCGCCCCACGGATCGGTCGCCTGCGCATCGGGAATGGCGCGCAGCCGGGCCTTGTAGGCCTCCTCGATCTTGCGGTCGCGTTCGATCTCCTCCGGCGTCCTGGTCTTGACGTCGGGCATCAGGTTGATGCCCTGCGCCAGCGCCGGCACAACCGGCGGAACAAAGGCAACGCCTGCGGCAAGGATCAACGCTCCGGCGAGCAACGTCTTCGGCACCAGCGTCATGGCGGCGCTCCCGCTTCTGGATTGTCGGACTGCCGACGTTTTAACGCCGATGGCCGGGAACGCCAAGACCGCGCCGATCATGCCCCATCGGCGGTGGGAGAGAGATCAGCGGTGGCAGGTTGCTAGCGCTCGTTCAACGCCGCGTTGACCAAGGTATATTGTCCCAGGACCGTGCCGCCGAGCAGATTGACGGTCACGACGATCACGGTGGCAATGCCGGTCGCGATCAAGGCGTACTCGATCGCGGTCGCGCCTCGCTCGTCGCGCAAGAACTCCGTCAGGCGGTTACGCGTCATGGGCATCTCCAGCAGCCGCGGATCGCGGCCCCCTCTGCGGCCAATGGCGGCAGATTATCCTAACAACCGCCCGCCAACCGCTAACAATCGCGACCGGCGAAAACCCGGCACCGCCTCTTATGCGGACATGATGAAGGTCCCGTTAAGCCAACCGCGACAATGACCACGAGCGTGCAAGACGATGTTGCGGTTTTGGCGCTAGAGTACACACGGCCCGGATCGGGCCGACGCAGGGAACGTCCGCGCCCATGGTGCCGCTCTCCGACATCGCCGCCGAGCCATGGCAGGCCCTGAGCGACCGCGCCGTCGAGGCCAACGGCTATTACCTGCCCGGCTGGGAGCTGGCCGCCAATGCGTCGGCCCGCGGCTGCACCGGCGCCTCGGCGCTCGCGGCATGGCGCGAGAATGCCGCACCGCGCCTGATCGGACTGTTGCCGGTGGTGCCGCTGCGGCGTGCCTTCGCCATCCCGCTGCCGGCGCTGGTCAGCGCCAGCCCCTACGGCACGCTGGGCATCCCGCTGCTCGACCGCGATGACGCCACCGCCGCCGCGGCCGAACTGCTGCGGCAGGCGCGACGCTCGGGCGCGCGCGCCCTGATCCTGCGCGATGTTCAACTCGGCGGCGACGCCATGGCGGCATTCACCGCGGCGCTGGCCGGCCATGGCCTGCGGCCGCGCATCCTGCGCGAGGGCCGCCGCGCCGGCCTCGACGCCACGCGCGATGCCGATGCCCTGCTGCACGAGGGACTGAGCCCGCGCAAACTCAAGAACTTGCGCCGCCAGCGGCACCGCCTGGCCGCGCACGGCGAGGTGAATTTTCGCGTCGCGCGCACGCCGGCCGAGGTCGCGGCGGCGGTGGAGATTTTTCTGCGCGTGGAGGCGAGCGGCTGGAAGGGCCGGCAGGGCACCGCGCTGGCGAACCATGCCGGCGACACCGCCTTCATCCGCCGCGCCACCGCGGCGCTGGCCGCGCACGGCGCCTGCGAGATCGCAACGCTGCACGCGGGAGGCGACGTGGTCGCCGCCGGCATCCTGCCGCGCCATCGCGACCGGGCGTTCTTTTTCAAGATCGGCATCGACGAGCGCTTCGCAAAGCTGTCGCCCGGCGTGCAGCTCGCGCTCGACGTCACGCGCCACCTGTGCGCCGATCCGGCGATCGCCAGCGCCGACGCCACAACCGACGCAGACCACCCGATGATCGGCCCGATCTGGCGCCAGCACACGCCGTTCGGCGACGTGCTGCTGCCGCTCGCAGGCGCGCGCGATCCGGCGACGCTGCTGATCGCCGCCGCGCTGGCCGAGCGCGAACGCCTGCGCGCCCGTCTCTATCGGCTGCGGCACAAGGGGTGACGCCAAAGCGTTTTCGAGCTCCGGATTACTCGGCCGCGTCGCGGTTGATCTCCGCCGAGACCTGGCGGATAGCGCGGGCCAGCTGCGCCGGCGCCTGCGCGCCGGACACCGCATACTTGCCGGCAAACACGAAGGTCGGCACGCCGCTGACGCCTTTGTCGGAAGCCTCCTGCGCCCAGCCGGAAATCAGCGCGACATCCTCGTCGGTGGCAAGCCGCTCCCGCACGCGCTCCGGCGCAAGCCCGACATCGGCCGCGGCCTTGACCAGCACTTCGCGGTCGGTGAGGTCGCCGCCATCGCGGAAATACAATTCCATCAGGCGCTGCTTCATCGCCGCCGCCTTGCCCTCCGCGCCAGCCCAGTGGATCAGGCGATGGCAGTCGATGGTGTTCGGCTGACGCTTCACATCGTGCGGATGGTAGGCGAGCCCCTCCTCGGCGGCGGCCTCGACCACTCCTGCCGCGCGCTTGTAGTACGCTTCCGGCGAGCCGAATTTTTGCGTCAGGTACTCGTCGCGGCTGATGCCCTCGCGCGGCACCCAGGCGTTGAGGAAGAACGGGCGCCAGCGCACCTCGACCGGCACGTCGGCGACCTGCGCCAGCGCCTTTTCGAGGCGCCGCTTGCCGATGTAGCACCAGGGGCAGACGACGTCGGACACCACATCGAGGGTCAGCGGCTTGAGCGCGGTCATCGGCCCGTCTCCGGAACCCGGCGCAGCCTCGCGCCGGTCGGATGACTGTATCATAATCCGGCGGGGCGCCGCGGCGTCTTTTTGACCGCCTTGTTCCCGGCCGGCTTGCGCGCCGTCTTATTTTGCACCGCCTTGCCGGCCTTCGCCTTGCTGGCCGCGACGGATCTCGCTGTCTTTGTCTTGCTCGTCCTGGCTTTGGCCTGCTTGGTCTTGCTGGTCTTGGCCGTCTTTGTCTTGGTCTTGGTCTTGCCGGCCGCCGGCGTCTTCGCTGTCCCGGTCTTCGCCGCCCGCGCCTCGGCGCGCGCGCGTGCCCGCTTGCGCTCGCAGGCATCGCACTTGCAGCCGATCGGCTTCAGGTACGCCTTGAAGTATTCGGTGCCGTAGTCGTAGTTGATCTCTTCGCCGGGCGCGATGTTCTTGATGGCGCGGATGACCACACGGCGCTGACGCTGGTTGACGTCGGACTCGGCATTGGGCCGGCAGGCGTGGTTGATGTAGCGGGCGACGTTGCGGCGGACCGAGCCGTCGATGGTCCAGCGGCTGTTGATCTGGAACAGGTACTTGTTCTCGATCGCGTCGTCCTTCGGCTTGCGGCAATCGAGCAGCGGACCGAAATAGCGAACGATCTCGGTGCCCTTCTCGATGGGCCGGGTGGCGAACAAGCCAAGCCCGGTGCGGGAGCGGCCGACACGATAAGGTTTTCGGGAGGAAACGACGGGCATGAGCACTGATTCGTTGATGGGATTTCGACGAGGGCAGCCCTTCCGTTGCCGTCATGCCCGCACGTGTTGCGGCCATCCACGCCTTAACGACAGTTCAGCAGGCAAGACGTGGATGGCCGGGACAAGCCCGGCCATGACGGAGGATAGGCGGTCAATGTGTTAGCCGAAATCCCGCGCCAAGTCATGCCGTCGCGCCGTTCTCCCCAACGGCGGCGCGTGTCAGCCGAGATTGAGCTCCTTGAAGAAGTCGTTGCCCTTGTCGTCGATGACGATGAAGGCGGGGAAATCCACCACCTCGATGCACCAGATCGCCTCCATGCCGAGCTCGGGATACTCCACCACCTCGACCTTCTTGATGCAGTTCTCGGCCAGGTTGGCGGCGGCGCCGCCGATCGAGCCGAGATAGAAGCCGCCATAGGTCTTGCAGGCCTCGCGCACGGCCGCGGCGCGGTTGCCCTTGGCGAGCATCACCATCGAGCCGCCGGCCGCCTGGAACTGGTCGACGAAGGAATCCATGCGTCCCGCCGTGGTCGGCCCGAACGAGCCGGAGGCATAGCCTTCCGGCGTCTTGGCGGGACCGGCGTAATAGATCGGATGGTTCTTGAAGTAGTCCGGCAGCGGCTCGCCGGCCTCCAGCCGCGCCCGCAGCTTGGCGTGCGCGGCGTCGCGCGCCACGATCATCGTGCCGGAGAGCGACAGCCGCGTCTTGATCGGGTGCCTGGAGAGCTCGGCCAGCACGTCCTTCATCGGCCGGTCGAGGTCGATCTTCACCACCTCGCCGCCGCGCGCGGCATCGCCCACGTCGGGCAGGTACTGCGCCGGATGGTGCTCCAGCTCCTCGAGGAACACGCCGTCCGTGGTGATCTTGCCGAGCACCTGACGGTCGGCGGCGCAGGATACGCCGAGCCCGATCGGCAGCGAGGCGCCGTGGCGCGGCAGCCGGATGACGCGCACGTCGTGGCAAAAGTATTTTCCGCCGAACTGGGCGCCGACGCCGAGCGACTGCGTCATCTTCCAGATGTCGTCTTCCATCTGCAGGTCGCGGAAGGCGTGGCCGTCCTCGGAGCCTTGCGTCGGCAGCGCGTCGAGATAGCGGGCCGAGGCGAGCTTCACCGTCTTGAGGTTGAGTTCGGCCGAGGTGCCGCCGATGACGATGGCGAGGTGATAGGGCGGGCA
>JBDHSY010000139.1:0-7392 GCA_039808405.1 Xanthobacteraceae bacterium | reverse complement strand
TACGAACTTCACGCAGGCCGACTATCAGTCGGAAATGACCCAGATCCGCATGGCCAAGCCCGACGCGGTGTTTGTGTTCTATCCGGGCGGCCTCGGCATCCAGTTCGTCAAACAGTATGCCCAGTCGGGCCTGCAGAAGCAGATCCCGCTGTATTCCGTCTACACCCAGAACGAGACCACGATCGGCGCGATCGGCGGGGCAGTCGCAGGAAACTATGAAGCAGGCTTCTGGTCGGCGGGCCTGATGAATCCGGTCAATGCGGCGTTCGTCGAGGCCTTCCGCAAGAAGTACGGCTATCTTCCCTCGGAGTACGCAGCGGCGAGTTACGATGCGATCCGCCTGATCGATAGCGGCATGCGCGCGACAGGTGGCAAGGTCGACAACAACGATGCGCTGATTGCGGCGATGGAGAAAGCCGAGTTCGATTCGGTGCGGGGAAAGTTCAAGTTCAACACCAATCACTTTCCGATCCAGGATTACTATCTGTTCCGCCTCGAGAAGAACGACAAGGGCGAATACTACCGCAAGCAGGAAAAGCTGATCCTGGCTCAGCACGGCGATTCCTACGCCAAGTCCTGCGAAATGAAGTAGTCGGCTCGACGGCTTGTCACCGGCGGCCCATCGAGGTCGCCGGTGTTTTCCGGTCTCCGCACCTCATGATCAAAGGCGACGGCTCCACCAGGGGTAAGAATGGCTCTCCTATTCTTTGAGCAGATCCTGAACGGCGTTCAGTTCGGCGTTATGTTGTTTCTCATTGCCGCCGGCCTGACGCTGGTTTTCGGCATCATGAACCTGATCAACATTGCTCACGGCGTTCTCTACATGATCGGCGCCTACATTTGCGCGTCGGTCATTCAGATCACGGGGTCGTTTTGGCAGGGTGTCGTCATCGCCATCCTGGGCACGCTGGTGATCGGAATTTTCGTCGAAGTCCTGGTGTTTCGCCGCCTTTATCATCGCACGCATCTGGACCAGGTGCTCGCCACTTTCGGCGTCACCATGTTCTTCAACGAACTGGTGCGCATGATCTGGGGGCCGACGGCGATCTATGCCCCGATGCCCGAGTTTCTGTCGGGGTTTGTCGAGATCATTCCGGGATCGCCGTTTCCCGTCTATCGCCTTGCGATCATTGCCGCGGGCCTGTGCGCCGGCGCCGCCCTGTATGTCGTCATCACCTATACCCGCCTCGGCATGCTGATCCGCGCAGGCGCCAGCAACCGCGCCATGATCGACGCGCTCGGTGTGAACATCAAGCTGCTCTATACGGTGGTGTTCGGGATCGGCGCGGCGCTCGCGGGTTTTGCGGGCCTGATGGCCGGGCCGCTGCTCACGGTCGAGTCCGGCATGGGCAATGACATGCTGATCCTTGCTCTGGTGGTGATCACCATCGGTGGCGTGGGGTCGATCCGCGGCGCCCTGTTCGCATCGCTGCTGATTGGCGTCATCGATGCCATGGGGCGCTCGTTTCTGCGGCCCCTGCTTTCGACCATCACCCCTCAGACTTTTGCCGATACGGCAGCTCCGGCGATCGCTTCGATGCTGATCTATCTGACGATGGCACTGGTTCTGATTTTCCGGCCTCAGGGCCTGTTCCCTCCGGTTGTCCGATAGGTGCGCCGTGACTGCAATGTTCTTCCGTTCGCAGCATAGCAAGGCCATCCTGGTAGTTCTGCTGGCGCTGGCCGTTGCGCCGGTCATCGCGCATCTTTTCGATGACGTTTTCTACGTCGGATTGCTGACCCGCGTGCTGATCTTCGCCATCGCAGCCGTCAGTCTCGACCTGATTGTCGGTTATGGCGGAATGCTCAGCCTGGGCCACGCGGTCTATATCGGTGTCGGAGCCTATAGCGTCGGAATTCTCAGCTTCTACGGGATCGACAACGGGTTCATACATTTCGCGACGGCGGTGGCCGCGTCAGCGTTGATGGCGCTGCTGATCGGTGCAAGCTCCGTGCGCACCTCCGGCATCCACTTCATCATGATCTCGCTGGCTTTCGGCCAGATGTTCTACTATCTGGCCGTCAGTGTGAATACGTTCGGCGGCGACGACGGTCTGCGGATCGGGGGAAGCAGCGACTTCGGTCCGTTTGGAGACCTCAGCGATCCCGTCGCTCTGTACTATGTGTGCTTCGTTGTCCTCGTGCTCGTTCTTTTTGCGCTTCACCAGCTGGTGCAGTCGCCGTTTGGAATGACGCTGAGGGGCATCAGGTCGAACGAGCCGCGGATGGTTTCGATCGGCGTGTCGCCCTTTCGCTACAGGCTCACCGGTTTCGTTATATCGGGAATGATCTGCGGCGTCGCCGGCGCGCTGCTCGCGAACCAGAATCTCTTCATATCGCCCGCAAGCATGCATTGGAGCCGCTCCGGCGAGATCATGATCATGACGATCCTCGGCGGGATGGGATCGCTGTCCGGCGGGGTTCTCGGCGCTGCCGTGTATGTCGGCCTCGAGTATTTTCTTTCCCGCCTGACCGAGCATTGGCAGGTGATCATGGGGCCGATCATCGTGGTTCTGATCCTCTATGCCAACCGGGGCGTGTTCGGCATGTTGTCCGCCTTGAAGAGGGCAGGCAAATGAGCGGGCTTGCCTCACTGGCCACGGAAAACCTCTTCCTCCGGTTCGGGGGATTGGTCGCGACCAACAATGTCAGCCTGGATGTGCGTGCCGGCGAACTGCATGCCATCATCGGGCCGAACGGAGCTGGCAAAACCACGCTGATCTCGCAGCTTGCCGGCAATCTTCGCCCAACCTCCGGCTGCATTCGCCTGAACGGAGAGGATGTTACCACCGTCCCGGCCTACGAGCGGGCGCGCCTTGGGTTCGGGCGCTCTTTCCAGATCACGAGCATCTTTCGCGAGTTTACACCGTTGCAGAACGTCGCTTTGGCGGTTCAGGCGCAGCGGGGGAATGAATTCAGATTCTGGAAGCCGGTGCTGGATGATGTGTCCGTCACTGTGCCGGCGCTCGAGATTCTCGACAGGGTCGGGCTGGGCAAGCGGGCGAACGTGCTGGCGTCGGATCTGGCCCATGGCGAGAAGCGTTCGCTGGAGCTGGCGATTGCGCTCGCGACGCAGCCGAAACTTCTGCTGCTCGACGAGCCGACGGCCGGCATGGGGCCTGACGAATCGGTTTTCATCGTCGAGCTTCTGCGCAAGCTCAAGGGATCGGTCACGATGGTACTGGTCGAGCACGACATGGATGCGGTATTTTCGCTGGCGGACCGGATTTCCGTCCTCGTATATGGAGAGATCGTCGCCACGGGTACCCCGGCCGAGATTCGCGCCAATGCCGCCGTCCAATCGGCCTATCTCGGCGAAGACGAGGTCTAGCCATGCTGGAGGTGTCCAATCTCAATGCCTGCTACGGTGAAAGCCAGGTGCTGTTCAACGTGAGCTTCTCGGTGGCCTCCGGCGAAGTGGTGACGTTTCTTGGCCGCAACGGCATGGGCAAGACCACCACGATCAATGTCCTCACCGGTTTGCTGAAGGCGGCGTCCGGGTCCGTCGTCTTCGATGGAATGTCGCTCGTCTCGGCTCCGCCCTACCGCATCGCCCGGACCGGCGTCGGGCTTGTCCCGGAGGGGCGGCAGGTATTCCCCAACCTCACGGTCGAGGAAAATCTGATCGCGACCGCCGCCAATCGATTCGGCCGAAAGGACTGCTGGACTCTGGAAAAGGTTCTTGAACTGTTTCCATCCCTCAAGGCGCGGATGAGAAGCCTCGGCCGGCTGCTATCGGGGGGCGAGCAGCAGATGGTCGCAATCGGTCGCGCGCTGATGACCAATCCCAAGCTCCTGATCCTCGACGAGGCGACCGAGGGGCTGGCGCCGCTGGTGCGCGAGGAGATCTGGCAGTGTCTTGCGCGGGTCAAGGCGACCGGGCAGGCCATTCTCGTGACCGACAAGAATGTGAAGGCTCTGTCCAGGATTGCGGATCGGCACTATTTCATCGAACGCGGTACGATCGTTCACGAATGCGATTCCGCAGAACTCATGGCAAACAACGATCTCAGAAATCGCTATCTGGGTGTCTAGGAGGGCGGCATGAGGATATCCGATTTCGATGAGCGGGCGCTGCGAACCGCGCTCGGAAGTTTTGCGACCGGGGTCACGATCATCACCACGAAAGCCGAGGGCAACCGCTCGCTCGGGCTTACGGTGAGCTCGTTCAACGCCGTTTCCCTGTCGCCGCCGTTGATCCTGTTCAGTATCGGGAAAAAGGCGCTGGCCTACGAGGCGTGGCGATCGGCGAAGCGCTTCGTCGTCAATATACTGGAAGAGGGGCAGTCCGAACTGTCCAGCCGCTTCGGCCGGGCTTCCGAAGACAAGTGGTGCGGCCTCCACGTCCAGGAAGTGGAGTGCGGCTTTCTGTTCGACGAGGCGGTCATGGCTTTCGAGTGCCATGCCTATCGAGCCTACGATGGCGGCGATCATGACATTCTGCTGGGGCGGGTCGTTGCCTTCCACGACATGGGCCGCAAGGATGCTCATCCGCTTGTATTCTACCGCGGACGTTACAGCCGTATCGACCGAAGCGGTGGCACCGCGCCTCCGCCGCATGCGCTTTTCTGGTGACAGTGATGGGTCGATCGATGAAGAAAAGAGCGGCTGGATCGCCACAGCCAAAACTGACCACCGATACCGCGACCCACAATGCGTTGCTGAGGTCCGAGCTCATCAGCGAGCTGTCGCCGGATACGGCGGTTCTGCGGGAGTTCATTTCCGATTTCACGGCCGCAAGTTCGCTCATGCGGAAGCTGCGGACGAGCCTGGCGACCAATCTCGATCTGAGCGCGGCCGGACATTCCATTCTGCTCGGCCTGTGGTACTGCGAAGGCCGTGGCGATACCACGGTGCGTGAACTGGCCGACCATCTGCATGTGGCGGCCGCGCATGTCACTGCCGAGATCAACGATCTCGTCGATCGCGGTCTGGTCGTGAAAGTCCCCAATCAGCGCGATAAGCGGGCGGTCTCGCTCTACCTTAGCGAGAGCGGGCGCGAACTTCTCAACAAGCTGGCTCCGATTCTGAAGGACGTGAACCTTCATCTTTTTGCCGGAGTCCATTATAGCGACATGGTCATTGTTCATCGTTTCCTGAAGAGGATCGTCGAGCAGGCGCCTGTCGCCATCCGCATCTCGAAGACGTATGCGGAGGGGCCCCGGCGCCGCTAGGCGCGCTCCGGGTTGCTGCCGGCGCCGCCATCGCGCTGGTCGCGCGTGCCGGTGGCATCGATCGTGCCGGACCGGCGCTGTCCATGAGGGGGTAAGGCGAGACGTCTGGGCGCTGTTCCCATGGAACTATCCGCCCCGGTCCGCCATTTGACTCTCAGGTCGGTCTGGTCGTCACCGACCCCGAGGTCGATGAGGCGGGAAGCGGATCGAAAGATAAAGGAGACGGCTGTCAATCGCGGACTGAGAGTATCCGTAGGATGCTTTTTTTAGAGATAGCCTTGAGGATGCCTGCCTCGCCCGGACGATAACCCGCTAACAGGTTTAGCCGATGGCCGAACTATCCTCCGCTTCCGCCGACGACGACAGATTGTTGCAATTTTATGTTGATTCGGACCGGCTTGGCGCGGTTCGCCGCACGGTTCTCATCTCCATCCCGATCAACGTCATTCTTGGCACGATCGCAATGTTCGTTGCCATCAATGCCGGCAGGACGGCCCCGGCCGTTCTCTGGTTCGCGGCGGCAAGCGTCGCCAACGGCCTTCGCTTTCTGCTTTGTCGTGCGCCACTGCCGAATACCTTTCCTCAAAGCGGCGGTGGCAGGGAAGTCCAGACGATTGCCACTCAGCTCCGTCTTCATGTCCTGACGGCGGGGTTGTCGGGCCTGGTCTGGGCTTTCATCCCCGTGCTCTGCGACGGCCTGACCTCGCCAGAGACGCTCTTTTACCTGACGATCATGTGCGGGATCACCGCTGGTGCTGTCGTGCATGGCTTTGCCTTTGCCCGTATTCCCATCAGCTTCATCATTCCGCCGCTGCTCTCGGTGGCGGGTTGCCTCGTTTATGCCGGCAACTTCGACCGCTATGCGCTGGCGGCTGCGGTCGTTCTGTATTTTGGTGCGCTTGTTCGCGGGGCGCTGGAGAGCGAGAAACTCTTCCTCGAAATGACTCGGCTGAAGAATCGAGCAACGGCGATGGCGCGGTCGCTCGAAGCGGCGAATCTCAACGCCACCGAGATTGCCAACGAGATGCGGCACCGTGCCTCGCACGACCTTCTGACCAAGCTCCTCAACCGGCGCGGTTTTGCGCTGGAGGCGCAGAACAGGTTCATAGCTCAGCGCCGGCCGCTATGCCTGATGATGCTCGATCTTGATGGGTTCAAGGCGATCAACGATGCGTTCGGGCACAAGATGGGCGACCGCGTTCTGATGGAAGTTGCTACCCGCCTGCGACAGACCGTTCCCGATCAGGCTATCGTCGCCAGGCTCGGGGGCGATGAGTTCGCCGTGCTCTACGATCCGAGGCTGGTGGAAGAGACGCCGGACATTCTGGCGACGCGGCTCGTCACGGCGATGACAATTCCGTTCGCCTCCTTCGACGCCGGCCGGATCGGCGTCAGCATCGGGATCTATGAATCGGAGCACGACGAAATAGATCATATGCTGGTCTGTGCCGATGCCGCGCTCTATTCGGCCAAAAACAAGGGGCGCAACCAGCATTACATTTTTGACGACGAACTGCGCAGCGTCATGGAGATGAAACGCGACGTTGAGCGCGATCTTGCGGCTGCAATCGCCGATGGATTGTTGCAGGTCTGGTTTCAGCCGATCGTTACAAGCGACGGTCGGACCCTCGACACCGTTGAAGCCCTGCTGCGCTGGAACCATCCGAGGCACGGCTGGATCTCGCCGCCCGAGGTGATGAGCGTCGCTTCGTTTTCGGGGCAGCTGGAGCCGTTGATGCGCTTCGTGCTGAACGAGTCCTGTTCGATGATTCGCACGCTCCAGGCGTTTGGGCTCGATCGGGTGCGCGTCGCCATGAACGTCTCGCCCCGCCAGATGACGCAGATCGCTGTCGACGAGCTGATTCTGACTCAACTGCGTAGCCTCGATCTCCCCGCCGTCATGCTTGAGGTGGAAATCACCGAGGAGACGGCTGTCGATATCCGCGCGGTGCAACACAAGCTGCACAATCTGACCCAGGCAGGCATCCGCATCGCCATCGACGACTTTGGTGTTGGATATTCGTCGCTTGCCTCGTTGCGCCAACTGAACGCGACGCGCGTCAAGATCGATCGCAGCTTCATCGCGAACATCACGACGTCGGATGGAGACCAGGCCCTGGTCAAGGCGATCATCAGCCTCGGGCAGTCCCTGGGGATCGAGGTCGTGGCCGAAGGCGTCGAAACGGATTTGGAGGTGCGTCAGCTCAGAAGATTGGGC